>CAYXWE010000068.1:0-10198 GCA_964468145.1 uncultured Pleurocapsa sp. | reverse complement strand
CCATATTTCCCTAGTCTCCAGATTCTTAGCCATCTTATCACCCGCAAATGATGTAGCCTTAAACTTAATTCAAAATATAGTTAAGCACACCTACTGGAGAAAATTAAATCTCGCCTTGGGACAAGGAAAAATAACCCTACCTAACCGTGTAACAAATAAAGATTTAACCTTAGACGAATTCCTCACTATAGATGGACATTTTTTACGCTCTAATCCTGTTGCTATTCCCTCTTTTAGAGACTATTTAGGAACTTCTACAGCTTGGCTAGAAAAAATAGCTAATAAAAATACTAAATGGGGACAAGAAACACTAGAATATTTTCAACGACGCAACAAATATTTGTTAACAAGTATTATCTACAAAGTTATGGATAGTAAAGAACCAGTAGACCGCTATTTTGAGTCCGATTATTTAATCGAATTACAGCGAATCTCCGAACCATCAGAAAAAAATGCTCTCTTCGCACTTTTTACCTTACTCTTATACGAATATCGTCGCAGTCAAGGAGAACAAAATAAATTGCAACACCTTACTATCTTAGAAGAAGCTCACCGCATTATTCCCTCCCAACAAAAAGGTTTAGGAGAAAATAGAGCCGTTTCGGCAGAAAATGAAGCTGCTACCTTAGTCGCTCAAATGCTAGCAGAAATTAGAGCCTTTGGAGAAGGAATAATAATAGTAGATCAATCTCCGAATAAAATTCTGGCTGATGCTCTAATAAACTGTAATACCAAAATTATCCATTGTTTGGGTTTTGGCAAAGATAAACAAACTTTAGCCGAAGCTTTGAGCCTTTGCGAACGAGAAAAAAACTTTTTATCCTATCTAGAAACAGGAAAAGCGATCGCGCTTCATCCCGAAATGTATCAGCCTATTTACCTCGATATTCCTAAAGCTTTAGATTCCCAAAATTAATAATTGATTATGCTCGATATAATCGTTTGCGGCTTACAAGAAGTAGATGAATTTTTAGAAATAATCTCAGAGGAAATATTAGCCAAAGTTTTTGACTACGCTGCTAACTTTATTGAAAGCTTCGGCGATGATGCTAGCCTTTTAATCCATTGTCACGAAGGTATTAGCCGTTCTAGTGCTATTGCGATCGCTATTTATACCAGTCTTTATGGCGATCCTCACTATGCAGTAGCGAGAGTTTTCGAGCAAAGATCTCAAGCTATTCCTAATATTGAAGTTATTCGTCTCAGCGATTCTATGTTGAATTGTAGCGAACATCTAATTGATGCTGTTTTGGGTTTATAGTTAACAACTCATCAAATAATTAATTTATGAATAAATTAGTCATTCTCAAATTTCAAGGCAGTTTGGAAACTGGTTTTAATGTCAGTTTGAGTATTACAGAAGATAAAAAAGAGGGAGCAACTGTTTTTGAAAATGACGGGAGTTTACCGCCAAATCCAGAACTTCTGCAAGCATATAATGCCTGGCATCGTAGTTATAACCACAGAGTAGAAAATTCCCGAATCAAAATACCGCAAAATAATAATGACAGAGTTTTAGAAATTAATTTTATATCTCAAAAACTAAGCAAAGACTTTAATCTTTGGATGTCTTATCAAGGTTTTCAAGAAATCAAAGAACAATGTCAGACTAATTTACAATCGGATCGCGAAACTCGTTTTTTAATTCGCACAGATTGTAATGAGTTACAAGAACTTCCTTGGCATGAATGGAGCTTAATTAAAAACCTCGATAATGCTGAAGTAGCAATTGGCTTATTAGGTTCTCAAACTAGAATAGCTAATAAAGTTTCTCGCCAATCCCCAAAAATAAAAATACTAGCAATTATTGGTAATAGCAAAGGTATGGATGATAACCAAGAAATCCATATAGAAGTAGATAAAAAAAAATTAGAAAATATTACCGATACTGATGCACAAATAAGATTTCTTATCGAACCGAAGCGCGCAGAAATTAGCGATCGCTTGTGGGAAGAATGCTGGGATATTATCTTCTTTGCTGGACATAGTAAAACAAGTGAAGACAACCCCAATCAAGGAGTTATTAGTATTAATCAAGAGGAAGAATTAAATTTAACCGAGCTAAAAAATGGTTTGCAAAAAGCGATCGACCGAGGATTACAATTAGCAATTTTTAATTCCTGTGATGGGTTGGGTTTAGCAAGAGAATTACAACGGTTAAATATTCCCCAAGTAATTGTCATGAAAGAACCAGTTCCAGATGAAGTAGCACAAAAGTTTCTTGAATATTTTTTGAGGAATTTTGCCGAAGAAAATAAATCTTTATATCAATCCGTTAGAGAAGCAAGAAAACGTTTAGAAGAACTAGAATCTAATTTCCCTTATGCTAGTTGGCTGCCAATTATTGGGCAAAATGCCCTGACAATTCCGAAGACATGGAATGATTTTAAAAATGCCAAGGACATTAAACTAAAACGTGATGTTACTAAAATAAGTTTTTTTATAATTATTATTATAATTATAATTCGCGAATTTGTAAGTTTATTTTTTCCTACATTTGAACTTTTAGAAATACCTTTTTATGACTTAATGATGCGAACTAGGACATTATCTCCCGAACTTCAAGACAATCGCATTGTCGTAATTACGATAGACGATAAAGACTTAGAATATCAAGATAAAAATGGTTTAGAAAGAGAAATTTATGATTACGATGAATCCAATAAACCTCTAAAAGTATCGTTATCAGATAACGCTTTTGCCGAACTATTAAAAAAGCTCAATCCCCATCAACCCGATGTCATTGGCTTGGATATATTACGTCCCGATCCAGCTAATAATAATTATTTAAAAAATCAACTTCAAACCAATCAAGATATATTCACAATTTGTGCTGGTAAAGCCTATGAGGATGAATCTGGAGTTGCATCGCCACCAGAACTAAAAAATGCCCGCGAAAGAGTAGGTTTTAGCGATGTCGTATTAGATTTCGACGATACTGTTCGTCGTTATTTTGCCTTTGGTCGTTTCTTAGAAAACTCTCCTTGCTTACCCTATCAGAATCAAGGAAATCTCAAATATGATGCTCCTTCTTTTAGTTTTTTAGTAGCACAACATTATTTAAACAAAAGAGGAAAAGGATTTAAAGAAGAGCAAATCTTACAACTACTAAATGAATCCGCATCACTCAAACAAGGTAAAGCTTATTTTAATAAATGGAGTAATAATTTAGGAGGACCTTACAGAAGTGAATCTAATAGTCAAGAAAAAAGGGCGGGTTTACAAATCCCCTTAAATTATCGCTATGTAGAAAATGATGAGATTGCTGCTAACTTTTCTCTACGAGATATACTTCATAACTATCCCGATCTTTTCGATAGAAATCCCCGCTTAATCAAAAACAAAATCGTTTTAATTGGTGTCACTGCCAAAAGCAAAAAAAAAGAATATTTCCTAACGCCATTTAGTCGTCAAGAAAAAATAGCAGGGGTTTATCTCCACGCCCAAGCAATTAGTCAAATTATCAGTGCTGTTGAAAATGCTCGTCCTTTTCTTGCCGTATTACCTAGATGGCAAGAATCAATTTGGATTGTATTTTGTGGAAGTACTGGCATCATCTTAATTTGGTGTTATAAAACATTAAAAGTTTTGATTCTTATTACCATTTCTATTACATTTGCTTTGTTAACTATTCACATCATTTCTTTTACTAACGGGTTGTGGATACCTATTATTCCCGCTCTAGTTATCGTCGTTCCTCCTCTGGGTGTTTTATCGAGCAAAGGAAAAGGGGTATTCTAAAACTTTGTCTATAATACTAGACATAAAGTTGATACCAATTATCGAAACCAGCTAGATAGACAACTAATTATTTTTTATTAATTAAAAACCTTGAAAGGTATACTAGATTTACTTTTGACTTTTGAATGCGTGACTTTTGACTTAAAAGTAAGTCTCTTATCACTTTTGAGAAACGGTATGACCTCCCCTGATATCAATTTTTTATCTGTTCTTCTAAAACCAAAAACTCAGCCACCATTATGGATAACTGAGTCTTAGATATATTTTTTTTGGTTGTCGATCTCGTTTACTTTAGGCTTGGATGACGTTCTTGATAAAGTTTTGGTGGTTTATATCCGAGCGCAACATATTGATGCGGAAAGCGGCTCGATTGGCGATCGCAAAACTTGCCATATTGGGGTAATTGATTGGTAGGGGATAGTAGTAACCGCCGTTGATATCTCCTGTCTGTTTGTCAGTCAGTTCGACTAATTCTTGTTTGTTGTTGGGTAGTTCGTCGATAACTAATTTGCGTTGTGACATAATCTGTAAATCCTCTTTGTTTTGTTTGCTTGTGTAGTTTCATATATCTGAGGACAAACAGGGTATGCAAAAAAAAAGCGATCGCCTAAATTCTTAGAAAAATGCGATCGCATTGAATAAATTATTAATCTTGCAATTTTATTTCCCTAGCTGCACTTTGCCATCGACTACTCTTACTGGATAGGTAGGAATCTTGATGGTAGGATCGTCGAGATATTCTCCTGTTTCTAGGTTAATATTCTGTTTGTAGATAGGTGCTGCAACTTTAGCAATCCCTTGGCGATCGCCTACTATTCCACGAGACAAAACATAGGCTTTACTAAAAGGATCGTAGTTAGATAGGGCGTAAACTCGTTCGGTTTCTCCTAAGCGAAAGATGGCGACTTGCTCGTCATCAAATAGGGCGCATACTCCCGTATTGGGTTTAATATCAGTTATCTGACACACGGTTTGCCATTGTGTTGCGGTTTGATTATTAGATATTGCTTGAACCATTTTTATTTCTCCTCTATTGGGCGAACAACTGTTCGCCCGTACCGTTTATACTGTTAGGCTTTCTTTTTCTGACTCTGTAGCAGGGCGTTTTTGTCCTCTTTCCTCGACATAAGTTAGGCTGGGATCTGGGCGATCGCTATTTACGAAGTGACGGAAGCGTTGCAGCTTGGATTCGTCTTCTAGAGTAGCTTTCCATTCGCACTGATAGGTATCGACTAGGTGTTGCATTTGTGCCTCTAGTTCGTCGCAGATACCCAATGAATCGTCAATCACTACACTCTTGAGATAATCCAAGCCACCTTCTAGTTTGCTAAACCATACGGACGTGCGCTGTAGTTTATCGGCAGTGCGTATATAGAACATTAGGAATCTGTCTATGTATTTAATCAGAGTTTCCTTATCGATGTCTGTAGCCAACAACACTGCATGGCGAGGAGTCATACCGCCATTACCGCAGACATATAAGTTCCAGCCATTTTCCGTAGCAATGATACCAAAGTCTTTACCTTGGGCTTCGGCGCATTCGCGAGTACAGCCTGATACTGCTGATTTTAGCTTGTGGGGCGATCGCAATCCCCGATATCTTTGTTCGAGTTCAATTGCCAAACCCGTAGAGTCATCTACTCCAAAGCGACACCAAGTACTGCCCACACATGATTTTACAGTACGGAGGGCTTTACCGTAGGCATGACCAGATTCAAAACCAGCATCGACTAAGCGTTTCCAGATTGCAGGTAATTGATCTACCCTCGCCCCGAATAAGTCTACCCGTTGCGCCCCAGTGATTTTGGTATAGAGTCCAAATTCTTGGGCTACTTCTCCGATAGTAATTAGTTTTTCGGGAGTGATTTCTCCACCAGGTACGCGAGGTATCACAGAATACGTCCCATCTTTTTGGATGTTGGCAAGATAGTAATCATTAGTATCTTGTAAGCCAACGTGGGGAGTTTCTAAGATGTGTTCGTTCCAAGTAGAAGCTAAAATTGAAGCTACGGTGGGTTTACAAATTTCGCATCCCATACCCTTACCGTATTGTGCTAGTAAATCAGCAAAAGTCCGAATTTTGTTGACTTTGATCAGATGAAATAATTCCTGACGAGAATATTCAAAGTGTTCGCAGACATGGTTTTTGACTTCTATCCCTGCTTTTTTCAGTTCCGTGTTTAAAATGTCTTTAACTAAGGGAACGCAACCACCGCAACCAGTTCCAGCTTTGGTACAACTTTTGAGTTCTCCGAGATCGGTAACGCCATCTGCAACCGCAGTACATAAATCTGCTTTGGAAACGTTGTTACAAGAACAAATTTGGGCGGTGTCGGGTAAATTATCTACTCCGAGTAATGGTGCGCCTCCTTCTCTGGGGGCTACTAATAGATCTTCGGGGTAGGGAGGTAAAGTAATTTCGTTTTGTACTAGTTGCAAAAGATTACCGTAAGCAGAAGCATCGCCGATTAAAATACCGCCGAGTAGTAGTTTGCCATCTTCCGAGACTACTAGTTTTTTATAAGTGCCATCGATCGCATTATTAAAAACTAATTCTTTAGATCCTGGAGTTCTGGCAAAGTTATCCCCAAAGCTAGCTACATCAACTCCCAGTAACTTGAGCTTAGTAGACATATCCGCCCCCGTAAAGGTTTGCGTTCCTGCTTGAGTAATATCGTCGCTGGCTACTTCTGCCATGGTATAACCAGGGGCGACTAAACCAAAGATGCGATTGTTATAGAGGGCGCATTCTCCTATGGCATAGATATCAGGATCGCTAGTAAGACAATGCTCGTTAACTACAATACCGCCTCTTTCTCCAATAGCCAGATTGCATTCTCTAGCCAAATTATCGCGGGGGCGAATACCAGCCGAGAAAACGATCGTGTCTGTAGCCAATTCCGTACCGTCGGCAAATTCCATTTTTACTAACTTGCCATTTTCGCTGACAATATTAGTCGTGGATTTACTAACGTGTACCTGCACTCCTAATTCTTCAATCTTTTCTTTGAGAACTTCCCCCCCAGCTTCATCGATCTGTACGGGCATCAATCTAGGGGCAAATTCTACTACATGAGTTTCCAAACCCATGGATTTTAAAGCGTTGGCGCATTCTAAACCCAGCAAACCACCGCCGACAACTACCCCAACTTGGGACTGTTTGCCCCAAGCTTCCATGTTCTCCAAATCTTCGATGGTACGATAGACAAACGTACCTGGGGCATCGTTTCCCTTAATGGGAGGAACAAAAGGATAAGAACCCGTAGCTAATATGAGCTTGTCGTAACTGATTTCCACACCATTAGCCGAAGTTACAGTTTTATTATCTCTATCTATCGCCACAACGCGATCGCCGATATGAATTTCAATATTATTATCTTGATAGTATCCTGGTTCGACTAGAGTCAGATCCGCTGCTGTTTTACCTGAAAAGTATCCGCTTAAATTAACGCGATCGTAAGCCACGCGGGGTTCTTCGCAGAAGGTAACTAAATTCCACTGTTGGGATACATCTTTTTGTACCATCAACTGTAGGAATTTATGACCAACCATACCGTTACCGACTACGACTAGATTCTTTTTGTCGATCATAGAATAATTCAATCCAAAAGCTCTACATAGTTTTAATCTACAGATATTCTTGGATTTGTTGTTTGCCTATATGTATTTTTTGCATGGGATCGATGATTTTTTTTCTGTTTAAAAAAGAAAGTTTTTAGTTTTTACCAACTCCAAGCCAACTCCTCGTACCAAAATATTGGCAAGATTTACTAGCTACCCCTGCTGCGAGTTCTAGGGCAATGGGAAAATTTTCTTGTAATATATAGTGGCAAAAAGCACCATGAAAAATATCCCCCGCACCCAAAGTATCTACGGGCTGAATCTTTGGTACGGGTAGAGTATTAAGTTTTCCTTTATCTAGATAAAGGATCGGCTGTTCCCCTTGAGTAATGGCAATGTGTTTAATTCCCCGTGCTTGAAGAAAATCTATTACCTCTGGGATACTATTGCACTGAGGCGGAAAAAAATTGGCAGAACAAATAGCATAATCAACACCTGTAAGTATTTTTTCCAATCCTGGTTTCCAGCTACCCCCATCCATAACCACAGGAATTTGGTTATTTTTAGTGCGCGTAGTTTCACCCATATCGATAATTGCCAGACTAACATCTATTTGATGTCCGTCAATTAGAATAATATCTACAGCCTCTAAAATATTTGCTGGTATTTGCGATCGCTTTGCTTGAGATTTAACCGCATTAATCGAAATAATCGATCGCTCTGCTGTTACCGCATCAACCACTATGGAAGAGACGGGGGGACTAGTCAACTGTTGGGGAATTAAATCTACTAGATTAATTCTTTGTTCTTCTAAATCGCTTTTAATTAAATTCGCCCCTGGATGTTGTCCCAAGACAGTTAATAATTTAGCTTCATTATCAAAAGAACTAAAAGCCACTGCTGCATTGGTAGCGGGGCCTCCTGCTGCGGTAAGATAATCTAGAGCCACTAGTTTTTGATTGGATTGTAAAGGGCGATCGCTAAGATAAATACAGTCGAGAGTAGTTAAACCGACAAATAGCCCCCGATAGCTCATTGTGAGACTAGCTGAGAATTTTCTACTAAAGTCACAAAGTTAGATAAAATTCGCAGTCCATTATCAGAAGACTTTTCAGGATGAAACTGTACCGCCATCAAATTATCGCGAGCGATCGCTGCTGTAATTGTTTGCGTACCGTGAGTTACCATAGCTGCATCCAGACTGGTATCCACAGGATCGACATAATAGGAGTGAACAAAATAAAAATAAGGATCTGCGGGTAAGTTTGACCATAAAGGAAGCTTGTCTTGCTTCAACTCCAATTGATTCCAACCCATTTGAGGAATAGTAATATCTGGTTCGCTGCGGAAACGACGCACTTTACCTTTAATAATTCCCAATCCTGGTTCTACCCCTTCCTCTGAAGATTCAAATAGCATTTGCATCCCCACGCAAATCCCTAAAAATGGTTTTCCTGTGGCGATCGCATCTTTAACTGTTGTTTCTAACTTCTTGGCTCTAATATGCTGCATGGCGGGATCGAACGCTCCTACCCCTGGTAAAACTACCGCATCAGCGGACAAAATTTCTTTGGTCGAACTGGTAATTTTGGGAAC
Organism: uncultured Pleurocapsa sp.; assembly: GCA_964468145.1. GTDB lineage: Bacteria > Cyanobacteriota > Cyanobacteriia > Cyanobacteriales > Xenococcaceae > Waterburya. Next base: position 1,300 of record CAYXWE010000068.1, on the reverse strand, counting down.
TGCACCCGCTTTTTCTAAACCCTTACAAGCGGAGTGGAGATTTCCCATACCGTAATCGATTACAGCTATATTTACCATTGTTACTTCTTCTATATTTGGACTCGATATTCCAATATTCTAAACAACCATGTCAAGAATTTAAAAAGATCCACCTTGCCGATCTCTACGACCTATATCATTCTACAATCACAGTAGATATATACAAAAAAAACAGTGCGATCTTACACGCCCTATAGTAGCCCTGAATCATTTATGAAAAGAGCCAGCGACAAAGGACAAAAAACAAATCACATTCAAAACAAATAATTTTTCACAACTGAACCGAGGATTGCTATATTATGAAGCCTACTTTTAAAACTAGACTAGCTTGGGAACAAGCACAGGTATTGATGCAGCCTGCCATGTTGCGAGTAGTGGATAATATTCGTAAAGAATTAGAATCATCTAATTGGAAAGGAACTTATAAAGAAGTTACCGCTCCTATCCCTGGCTATCATTTATGTTTGAAAGATGCAGATCGTCAAGTTGAAGTTGATGTTTGGGAATTGTGTTATCGAGTTTGCTTCGTAGAATACGAACCCGTTCAGCATATTTTTAGCCTAGAAGATGAAAGTGGCTACGAGGTAGATGTGGATACTCGATTGATCGACGATCTGGGGGAAGTAGACTGGCACTTATTAGAATCCAAAGCACAACAGTCGGTTAGGACAGTATTTAATAAGCTTAAACTGGATTAGGAGCAAAATGCATTTTGCTCCATAAAGATTAACTGAGTTGTTCAGAAGACTTAAGATAATAACTCATGGTTACGTGTACATCTTTTTGAATCTCACGATGTAAGAGCGATCGCAGGTTATGCTTAGAAACTTTTCTATCGATACATCTTGATAGTAAACGCCATAGTTGCGAACCGACTTTTTTGATATAGCCGTATTCGTAGTTAGAATTATCGGCAATTTCTTGATAAGAATTTCCCAAATAACAGTGTCGCAATACTAATTTTTGTACGTCTGTCAAACTGTTTTGTAGTCCAGCTTGCTGAAGTAAATTATTGACAATCTTTACTTGGCGATCGCAACTTGAAGACATTTATTTTAAAACAGGCTATTTTTCTTAAAATACCCAATATTTGTCTAAAAATACCGCCCAACTTCTTTTTTGCTTTTTAAAAAGGGCGTTGCTGGATCGAGGGATGATTCTATAATTTTCACTACCCAGTAAATCAACTCAAAGGCTAAAAGTAAGGGCGACCCCGCTGATTTGTAATCAGCTAGGGAACGCGCCCGCACCCGAAGGGCTA
>CAYXWE010000067.1:0-10214 GCA_964468145.1 uncultured Pleurocapsa sp. | reverse complement strand
TGGTAGATATGATTTTCTAGATTCCGTACCAGTTTTTTGGGAGTTTGACCCGTATAATTATATACCGACCAAGATTCAGCGCGATCGCCTTGCCATATATTCTGTACGATATAGGGTTTAATTTCCATTCCTCCCAAGGAAATCAAATAATCTAGAGCAATATTACTCAAGTCTGCATCGGCAACATAGATTTGTCCGCGATCGCTCAAAACATTCTGGATTAAAGTTTTAAAGCACTTCAAAATATCGACGCGACGCTCTTTACAGGTACTAGAATTCAAAGCGTGCCACAATACCTGTTCTACTTCATCAATAATTACCAGACTATTTAACCAGTCTTGGGGGTCAAATTTTGCCTGAGATGCGCCATGCAACGAATCAATACAAAGACCATAACCCAAACTATCTGACTGAGAATTATTGACTTGGCTAATATAATCCAAACCGAATCTTTGACACAACTCCTTGACTAACTGTACTCGGTGTCCGATGACCAATACCTTTTGCCCGCGAGCGATCGCACCTGCAACTATTTTTGATAAACACTTAGTTTTGCCCGTACCCTTGGCAGATTTAATCCCAATCAATTTAGTCTGGGAGGGAATATCCAATTCTGGTAGATAGCGACTATTAACTCGAACATCGGCGGGATAGGTTAACTCCGTCCAAGATTTTGCTTTCCAAGTTTCTAGATCTAATGCTTCATCATAAGCTTTGGTAAAGTATTCTCGTCCCTGATTAATAATCAGATCGTCTACACCCTTCCCTAGTTGACTCGACCAGGTAACAACCTTAACCCGACAACCAGCCTTTTGTAATAGATAGCCAGTTTTTTTAATTGCAGCATTAACCGCCTTAACTGTTTTAGGTTTACTATCGCGATCGAAAACCAGATACACTTCCCTACCAGGAGTAGCCAATTTAGCTAGCTGGGGAATTAGGTGAGATTTACCAATGCGCTTACCATTGCTATCTTTGGGAGTACGATAACCATTGTATATTCCTGGCAAAGCTACCGCACAGTAGCCAATTGATAACAACGCTCCAGCCTTTTTCGCTCCTTCAGTAATACACAGAGGCACTTGGGGGCGATCGATCGACCACTGCCAAAAACCCAAATCCCCACTATGGGCTAGAATATCTTTATCTTCAACGGTTAGTTGCGATCGCCTTGCAATATCGCGCCACAAATTAAGGGGGATCTTAAGAGCAAACAATCCCGTAGCAGCCTTGGGGGGATGTTCGTATTTAATCGCTTTTTCTTCTGTGCTGCGGGGACAGTCGGGTTTAAAACAGCCCCAAATATCTTCTTCTCCACTAAGAACATCAATACCCGAACACCACCAACCACCAGCATCAGTATGAGCATAACGTTGAAGAAATCTGGAGCTAATTCTGCCATCGTTCCTTCTAGGAATAGAATTGGAGTACAGTAAATATTCGCTAGGGGAATTACCTGAGAGAGAAACTACGTTGAGATTAGTTAATTCCTCATCAACACCACTTGCTTTCCATTCCTTTAAATAATCCATATCTGCTGATTCCTGGCTGCTGAAGAATCAGTATCATACCACCATATATAGGGGTAAAATCAAAAAAATCTTTTAAAAGACTCTATATATGGATTAAATCGCAGACTTAGAAGAATAAGCAGTAGTCATTCGGCTAGATGTGGGTCAAAATTTGAATAGTAGTAAGCTTAAGCTTGCCCCCTTTACGCTAATAAATTAAAAATTGTGAAACCATACCATCAAATTCCGATTGAAGATTGTGGCGAACCTTTAATTGCAATTCCTCTCGATAATTTTTCGGTAGAGTTACCCCATCCCTACGTTGCCTTAGGTGCAGAATACGGTACAAAATCCCCTTACTGTTTGCGCCAGGGAGTAGTTAAGGCTTTACTCCAAGCACAATTTTTATTAGAAAAACGCTATCCTGACTGGAAGATTAAAATCTATGATGCCTATCGCCCCGTAGGAGTACAGCAGTTCATGGTCAATTATACCTATAACTCTTTATTACAGAAACATCATCTGCCAGAGCAACAGTTATCCCCTCAACAACGCCAAAACTTTTGGAATCAGGTATACCAGCTATGGGCAGCACCCAGTTTGGATCGCAAAATGCCCCCTCCTCATAGTACGGGCGCAGCAGTAGATGTCACCATTGTTGATGCCTTGGGTAATGATTTGGATATGGGAGGAGAAATTGACGAACTTTCCGAGCGATCGCACCCTGACTATTATGCCAGAGAGCGCGACGAGCCAAATCAACAATATCAGTTTAACCGCCAACTACTCAATGAAGTTATGAGCAGTGCGGGTTTTTACCAACATCCAGAAGAATGGTGGCACTTTTCTCTTGGGGATCAGATGTGGGCTTGGCTATACAACCAAGATCATCCGACAAATAAAGCGATCGCTCAATATGGTAGAGTTTGAGCAAACATTAAACATTTAGCATTAAACATTAATCAGTTTTAATATTTAAAATAATTTAAATCTGCATCTATGATTCCTGATATTTCTACTGTAGATATATTGCAACTGGCTTCGGGCGATATTTTGTCATTGCAGGTATACAAGTTTGTCGGCGATCGCTCTGGAAAAAAAGCCTATATCCAAGCCAATCTCCATGGGGCGGAAATTGTGGGTAATGGGGTAATTTATCAGTTAATTGAGTTTTTGAGTGGTTTGGAGCGATCGCAACTACAGGGAGAGATTTGGCTAGTGCCTGTCTGCAATCCTTTGGGAGTAAATCAGCGGTCGCATTTTTTTTCTACAGGTAGATTTAATAGTTACGATGGTAAAAACTGGAATCGTATCTTTTGGGATTATCAACCACCAGCATCAGAGTTACAAGAATTTGCTAAGTCGCAGTTAGATAGAAGCGATCGAGAGATCAGAGCTAATTATTTAGCCGAGATCCAACAAGCATGGCAAAAAGAATTAGAACAAATTAACCAACCCAGTAGCGTCTCCGTTAGCGATCGATACCGCGCTGGGCTGCAGTCTCTGTGTTTGGATGCAGATTATGTAATAGATATTCATAGTTCTAGCAATCAGGCGATCGACTACACTTTTGGCTTCCCAGAAAAAATAGAGAGTGCCAAATATTTGCTATTAGACTATGCCATTGTCATGGATGAATATGACGGCGATGCTTTTGATGAGGCATTTTTAAAACCCTGGTTGGCACTGGAGGTAGAATTAGCCAACCTGGGCAAAAACACTAAATTCGATCTAGAATCTTGGACTTTAGAATTGGGGGCAGGGATGGCAATGAATCCCAATTCAGTAGCAAAAGGGTTAGCAGGAATTAAAAATTACTTAATTTACAAACAAATGTTGACCTTGGCTCAACCCTGTCAAACCGCAGATACCAATATAGTTTCCAAAAGTAAGATACACAGTTACTATGCTCCTGGTGGTGGTATGATTCAATCCAGATTACCACTGAAAACCAAAGTAAAACCTGGAGATTTAATTTATCAGCTTTTAAGTTTTAATAAACAACCAAAAAAACCACAACTAATTGATATCCATACAGAAACGGGGGGGATAGTTTTTGATATTTCCACCAATCAATCTGTCAATCAGGGCGAATACGTAATGGATATTTTGAACTGTTAATGTCAGCTATCGATGAATTTAATTCTCAATATATAATTTTTAATTTATGAATATAGAAGAAAAAAATTTAGACAATCTCAACTCTACAATTCCCATTGCTCCCGAAGGATTCAAATCAGGCTTTGTTGCGATTGTAGGTAGACCAAATGTAGGCAAGTCTACCTTAATGAATCATTTAATCGGGCAAAAAATTGCCATTACCTCTCCCGTCGCTCAAACTACTCGTAATCGTCTGCAGGGAATTTTAACTACCCCCCAGGCACAGATTATTTTTGTCGATACTCCTGGAATACACAAACCCCATCACGAACTAGGAAAAGTTTTAGTTCAAAATGCCAAAACTGCCATTAAATCTGTAGATTTAGTATTATTTATGGTTGATAGTGCTGTAGATGCGGGGACGGGCGATCGCTTTATTTGTAATATTTTAAAACGCCTTCAAACCCCCGTGATTTTAGGTTTAAACAAAGTCGATTTGCAACCTACTAATTGTCAGTTTATTGATGATAGCTATGCGGATTTAATTGCCGATACTAATTGGGAGACAGTTAAGTTTTCTGCTACTACTAGTACGGGAACAGATAAGCTGCAAGAATTATTAACCACCAAGCTAGAAAATGGCCCTTATTATTATCCTCCAGATTTAGTAACAGATCAGCCCGAACGCTTTATTATGGCAGAACTAATTAGAGAACAAATTTTATTACATACCCGTCAAGAAATTCCCCATTCTGTGGCGATATCTATTGAAAAAATTGAAGAAACTGCTAAAGTTACTAAAATAAATGCAGCTATTAATATTGAGCGTACTTCCCAAAAAGGTATTATCATCGGCAAACAAGGAGCTATGCTTAAGAATATCGGTATGGCTGCCCGCAAGCAAATTCAAAAGCTTATTTCTGGGAAGGTTCATCTAGATTTGTTTGTTAAAGTAGAACCGAAATGGCGACAATCCCGTACTAGATTGGCAGAATTTGGTTATCGGGTAGAAGAGTAGTTAGTTAGTTATTAGTCATTAGTTGTTATTCATTAGTCATTAGTCGTTAATAATCGATCGGTTTTATGCAAGAATCTGAGATTAAAGTAAAAGTTAAGTTATTTGCTATCTATCAAGAGGTTTTTGATACTTCTGAATTAGATTTATTATTTCCTACAGAAACTAAAGTAGGAGAAGTTTTACAAACTCTAATCGAACAAAAGCCACAGCTAGTACAATGGCAAGAAGTTACCAAATTCGGGGTCAATTTACAGTTTGTGGCAGCAGATACAGTCTTAAAAAATGGAGATGAAGTAGTTTTGATTCCTCCTGTTAGTGGAGGTTAAACCTTTGCTTGGGAGCGATTCGCCGAAAAAAATTTATAGACCTATACCTATAAGTATCTTATTTTTTTGATTGAAAATAACCAAGAACAAATGACAAAAAATAAATAACTTTCGCTTTCGTACCATTTCTCCTTGAAGAAACCTCAAAAGTTTAAATTGTCCGCGCAAAGACGCAAAGCGGTGCGACCCCGCAGAGGTTTCCTCCCCATGGGAACGCGCACCAAGAAAGGATAAATTTTTATTTAGTACATTGTTATAGAGAATTGGTATCAAAATTATTTTTGCCCGTAGGTATAATGAATTTGAATAACGATCGGTTTGGGGGATTACTCGATCGCCTGAAAAAAAGTATTAGTTATCTAGAAGAGAAAGTCGATCGCGACGGTGAATATCAAAATTTAATCGATCGTTTAAATGGTGTCAAGCAACAATTAAACGATAATCAAAAAACTACCATCTCAATAATTAATCCTGGGATAAATCTCGGCTTGAATTTTCAAGCCAAAATAGAAGCCAATACAGAGTTGCGATCGCTTTATTCTATTGAAGTAATCAATCCTCTCAAAGATGCCCTAGAAGTTGTAACTAATTCTGGGTTAATCTGTCTGATTTACAATTACAGACAAAATATTCTCCCATCCCACCAGAAGATAATAACTTTTGCCAGAGAACAAAATAAGACCGTAATTATATTAGTTAAACAACACAATAGTAAAAAAAAATTCATTAATTTATCAAACTGGTTAGAGTCTCAAAAATGCGATCGCCCAGATGATGTATTGCTGCTGTTGGATCGGTTTATTAATCTAGAAAACGAACAACAGATCCAATTAGTCCAGCAATTTTTACTAGAGCAACAAAACGAAATTAGATCGTCTTATATCAGGCAAAAGTCCCTAGAAGTAGATCGTGAGATTGCCGATTTTTTTCAAGAAATAAAAACCCAAAATTGGCGCAAAATAAAACAGATTCAAGACGAACAGTTAGAAGGAAAAGCGATTTATCAATACCAACAACATATCAAACAAGAATTCAATACAGTTATTCAACAATTCCGCCAACGAATTATTCCTATAAAACAAAGCATAAATAATTCTCGTAGCGATTATCTCAATCCTTTCTTACCCGATAGTTGGCTGTTTGAACTATACCAGCTTATCGAAGCAGCGAGTGTAAAAATATTAACAGAATCGGCGGTAAACTATCTGTATCTAGTTATCAATAGTAATAACAATACCGAATATCTTCATAGCTATATTTTAGGTTGGTATCAACAAAAGGCGATCGAAGCTTTAGAATTCCAACAATCAAAAATTAACTACAATTATGGGGATGCTGGATTAGTAGGAACAGTTGAGTTTGCCAATCAAAAACTAACAGCAATGCCATTACTCGATCGTCTCCCCCAAGAATTAAATCGAGTGAAGTTCGATTCTCAGCCTTTGCCCGAATTCAAGCTCACAGAGATAATCGACTTTGATTGCCTAAAAACAAATAGCAGAATTGTTTTTGATTATAAATATACCCAGGGTAGCTGGTTTAAATTATTAATTCTATCTCTGATTATCACGATGGTTTATTTAGTCAGCTACCTTTATTTCCAAAAAGGATTCTATATTGGCTTTATCATTTTAGTCTTCCAGCTAGTCAATATTTTAACTGGTCAAGATCTAAAAAAAATCAAGCTAAAACAGCACGAAAAAGAACTACGGCGCACCATTAACCAAAAATATCAAACTTTAGTTCGTTTGATAATAGAACAATCGATAAAAGTTACAGTTTTCAATCTCGATCGCCAAGAAAAACAATACCTAGAACAAATAAAAGCGATCGCATCTTTAGCAGAATTAGAAATAGATAAAATTGCCGATGAATTAGATCGATACAAAGCAAAAAGAGAACGCCTAAAAGAAAACGAGGAACGAATATTATCTTGATTCGATACAGCAATCGGCTACCCAAGACTCACCACTGATTAAAAACCGCGCATCTGCGGTCAACCCGAATCCGCGAATTACGAATTAATAATTATTTCGTCAAACGTGGAGTAACTCTGGCAATATCAGGGCGATCGTTTAGCACTTGCCCGCCATAAGTCACCCAAGCATGACCGATTTTGTCTCCCCAGCCAATTTCTAGTTGGGCATTAATTCCTTCTTCTTTGAGCCATTGATGCAAAACCAAAGAACGATGCAGACATTTAGGACGTAAAGGATGTATTTTTTCCGTCCAGGCGATCGCTTTTGCTCGCTGTCGAATTTGTTTTTTCTGTTCTGGACTCAAATCTTTTGGTTCTAAATCTGCAGGTATCTTCAATGCAGCCAGAGCCATTGGTTTGAGACGGCTGTCTACCCACCACAAACGTCGGAACGCCCACAGGCATAGTAAAATATATTTAGGTTTAGCGATCGCCTTAGTTAGCAATCGGGGAAATAATACCGCTGCGCGATAAATCTTGAAGAAAATTTTGGAGATCTTCGAGGACGCGATCGCGTTGGACTTCGTATTCATTAGTTATTAATTCGATAACTGGTATTAAAGACTGGTTAGTGTGGTTAAATTTGGGACAAGGCGAGATCGAAACTAGCCAAGATAGTTGCTGAAGAGAAATTTTGTTTGGCACTAGCGTAACCCTGTTGACCCAAAGTCTTGGCTAAAGCAGGATCTTCAATCAATTTTTGGAGCGACTGACGCAAAGCGATCGCATCTCCCGTCGGAAATAAACAACCATTGTTGCCATCTTCTACTAATTCTCTTGCTCCCCCTGCAGCGGTAGCAATAACTGGTTTTTGTGCTAGCTGCCCTTCGACGATTACTCTTCCAAAAGGTTCTGGTTCGGTAGAAGCATGAACAATAATATCACAAGCCTTCATCAACGTAGGTATGTCGTCGCGGAAACCCAACCAGTGAACTCTACCCTCAAGTTCGGGTATTGCAGCCAGGGTTTTGAGTTGGGAAACATATTCTTCTTCTCCAAACAAGGCTGTCCCCACTAAAATAACTCGTACTTGGGGTAATTCTTTGATTGCTTCTAGGAGAATATGCTGTCCTTTCCAATAAGAAAGACGACTAAACAATCCTACTAAAGGAGCGTCTCCAATTTCCCATTGCGATCTGACTGCTTCAATATCTTTAGTTTCTACCCTGTCAAATTTCTCGCTCTCAAAACCGTTATAAACTACACTTACTAGTTCTGCTTTACCACCAGCAGCAATAAAAGCTTTTTTGGTAGCATGAGAATTTACTATTACCCCCGCAGCAAATCGATTAGCCAAAAAAACGGCTACCATGCGATTGACTCTACTAAAATGACTTGCTGTTAAGATATCGTGCAGATACCAGACAACTGGCGGACTACCCCGCAAAGAAGATATAGCAGCAGCCACAAAAGCTTTTTGGGAATTAGCTACAATTAAATCATAATTTGTAGCCTCTGTTGCGATCTTACCCGCAATATTCCATAGTTCTGGAATCGTGGATAAAGAACTCAATCCTCCTGAAGTACGCAGTTCGAGAACGTTTTTAGAAGTAGGAAGAACTTTTACTTCTACTGGAACTTGCTCTAGGCGTTCTCGCAAAGCACCATCTTGAAACAATAGTACCTTACTTGTTTGGGCGTATGCACTAGCCAAATCTAGGAGGCACAGTTCTGCACCTCCCATTAATGCTGTGTGATCTACAAACAGAATCTTATTTTGCTTCATTTGTTTTATAAAAAAAAATATTAGGCGATTTTTTCAACTTTAATTTTGTCAAATCGACCTAATTTCTAGATTTTTGGAGATATTTATTTTAAAGTGCTTGCGCCACCAATTTTCTACGCAAATAACTCTTCATAATTGGCATCAAAGTGCATTTTGTACCATCCTTGATAATTAGAGATCTTTTTTGCAATGACTTGATGCTATTGGCAAATTTTATTTTAGAGTAACCCTGGGTAGATTGGGTTGCTAAATATTTTTGAGAAACGGGAAAACAAGATATGGCAATCCAGAAAACAATCTCTTTTTCTAGTTTTGACAAACAGCTTAATTCTTGCTCTAGTAAGTCGATCGTTGTTTCTAAAAGGCTTAATTCTTCGACAATTTGTTGAATATTATTGATACCCTCTTCAAATAAATGTAAATGCTCGTCGGCAATTTGTAGCAGTTGTGGGTTGTTTTGCAAACTGTGGGATAAATCCAGCAACTTGCCATTATTGCCAACACTAGGATTCTCAGCAGCAATAAACTTATCGATCTGGGAATTTTCCAATCCTTGTAGATCGAGCAGTTTTACTTGATTGATGCCATAGTATTCTAGAAGCTTTGGTTTGACTCGACTGGCACAAACCAAAAGACTTTGATGATTCGTGGAAACGACAGAACGTAAAAAATGTCCGTAATTTTCTAATTGCTCTTTATAGCAAAGACTTCGATTGTCAATTTCTAAAATAGCTTCCAAATTATCCAACACCAATAAGATTCTTTGTTTTCTCAAACAATTGATAAATCTAGAAAGCAATAAATTTAAATCTAGCCGATCTATTTTTGGCTCTAAAGAATCGTCGTAGTCGTCATCAACTATTTTTAAATAATTATCGATCAGCACCTTGACAGATAAAGGCTTTTCTAAAGATAACCAAATAACGCGATCGAATTTATTTTTGCTGTCTTTAGCAAACTTGGTTATCAAGCTGGTTTTACCACAACCAACCATGCCTGCAACTACAATACAATTACAACTCAGGGTTTGCGACCAGGAATTTAATAGCTCAATTTCTTTTTGTCTGCCTACAAAATTTTTGACATTAGGTGCTGTCGCCCAATAGCAATGAGGTTTACCCCAGCATTCAATAATTTTAGGCTGAGAATCTTGTTCGAGGGCGCGATCTTTTGCTTCTGTAGAGATGAAATTGTTAAATTTTTGTCTCATCAGAGGAACAAAATTACTTTTATTAATTGGCTCGTTGAAAGCGGAAGAAAGAGTCTTCCATAAGTTACAGCCAACGGTCTTAATATATTCTGGATCGTAGTTGTGATCTTGAGCTATTTTGGAATATGTTTGACCATTCCATACTTCTTTTAAAACTATTTCTTGTGTAGAATTTAGGTAGTAAGGTTTTATACCGCGATCTATTAAAAATAGTATAGAGTTAAAATCCACTGAAGTTGTCATATTCTATACATATTATTTTTGAGAAGATGTTAATTTTAAATTAAGCGGTTTTTATAAATTAATCAAGAAATAAAAATAAGTGCGGAATAATCGATTGGTTCA
>CAYXWE010000066.1:0-10258 GCA_964468145.1 uncultured Pleurocapsa sp. | reverse complement strand
TACTAGTCCCAAACCAGGATCTTCAAAGATGGGCTTGTAATCATCTGCGCCTTCTCTGAGACGACGACTGATACGACTGCGACCTTGATGAATCTCATAACCATCTACGGGCAAACCAGCTTGGGGAAACTGTGAGATGACCTGTCTTTGACGAGCAATTTTGTTGGGAGAAAGAATAGTAGTAATCGGTAATAAATTTAAGGCGGTGAATTCTCCAGGCTCTCCTTCAAATCCTTCGGGGTCGATAATTTTTTGCCCCAGAATTTGAAAACCACCGCAAATTCCCAGTACCGTACCTCCCGCAGCAGCATAATTTCTAATTTGCTCTGCCATACCACTCCTTTCCATGGCTAATAAATCGGAAATAGTGGTCTTGGTGCCAGGGATAATTACCGCATCGGGATGACCGAGAGAATCTTGAATATCGATGTAGCTTACCGATACTGATGATTCTGCCTCTAAGGGATCGAAATCGGTAAAGTTGGCAATTCTAGGCAATCTAATAACGTGAATGTTGATATCTTGACTGCTACGACGACGATTTCTTTCTAATAAATCTAAAGAATCTTCGGCAGGAAATTGATGATGACTCCAGGGAATTACCCCCAGTACGGGGATTTTGGTTTTTTCTTCTAGCCATTCAATACCAGAGTCTAATAATTCTTTCTGTCCGCGAAATTTATTAATCACTACTCCCTTAACAAGCGATCGCTCTTGAGGATCTAATAATTCTAAAGTACCTACTACATGAGCAAATGCACCACCCCGTTCGATATCTACGACCAAAATAGTCGGCGCATTGAGGTGTTTCGCCACTCGCATATTGGTTAGGTCGCGATGCTTGAGGTTGATTTCTGCAGGACTACCCGCACCTTCGCAAACAACCATATCAAATTCTAAAGAAAGACGATACAGAGATTCTTGGATTACTTCCCAACCAGTTTCAAAATATCTCTCATAGTATTCCGTTGCCTTGACCGTACCTACTGCTTTACCTCTAATAATAATTTGAGAAGTCATATTACCTTGAGGCTTGAGTAGAATGGGGTTCATTTCTACCCTAGGAGCAACTCCCGCAGCCCAGGCTTGAACTGCTTGAGCGTGACCTATTTCTCCCCCTGTAGAGGTGACATAGGCGTTCAATGCCATATTTTGTCCCTTGAAGGGTGCAACTCGCCAGCCGTGTCTGGCTAAAATACGGCATAGGGCAGCCGTCAGGAATGATTTTCCTGCGTGAGATGTTGTACCGACCACCATAATCGCTTTCATCGATCGCTCCTGTGCTGGAATAGATAAATATACACTGTTATAACAGTCAGACAAAAGTTTGGAATCACATTAAAGTAATAATTTTAACCAACGGTTTAACCAATTTAAAAGGCGATCGATTGTTGAGGCTGCAGGAATTTTATTTCCCGACTGTTCCCACTCGCTGACAATCTCTCTGCCCAAAGGAGTTAGACGAAAACTATCGGTCAATCCTTGTCCGTCTACTTCCCGACGCAACAACCCTACATTAATTAACCAAACTAATTTATCTTCCGTTCTTGGTTCGCTAAAAGCTCTGGTTGCATAACCCAATTTGATACCCGTTTCTTCGGCAATTTTACTAATAGGTACGCTTTGATTGCGCATATCTTGAAATAGTTTCAAGCAAAAGGGAGAACAAGACAAAGCTCTTTTGGCTCTGGTAATAGTTTTTGCTTCGTAGGTATAGGCTTTAGGTTTTAAACTGCTCGACATTTAATTATTAATTATTTTATTGTTCGTATTTTTCGTAGGCAGCAACAATCTTTTGTACCAGAGGATGTCGCACTACGTCTGCTTGGGTTAGTTCGCAAAAGGCTATTCCCTCTACGTTTCGTAAAATTCGCCGAGAAACTACCAGACCCGAATCTTGGCGGGATGGTAAGTCTGTTTGCGTTATATCTCCTGTTACCACCATTTTTGAGCCAAATCCCAAACGAGTCAAGACCATTTTAAGTTGGGCGGGAGTGGTGTTTTGTGCCTCATCTACAATCGTGAAGGCTTTTGATAAAGTGCGTCCCCGCATATAGGCTAGGGGGGCGACTTCGATTTTGCCTCGTTCTATTAGATCGGGAATTTTTTCTGAGTCGATAAATTCGTACAGAGCATCATATAAAGGACGTAAAAAGGGATTAACCTTTTCTTGTAAATCTCCTGGCAGAAATCCTAGCTTTTCTCCTGCTTCTACTGCAGGTCGAGTTAAGATGATTCTTTCGCATTCATCGTTGAGTAATGCCTTAACTGCTAACACCGCAGCCAAAAATGTTTTACCCGTACCCGCAGGGCCAATACCAAAAGTAACGTCGTGTTTTTGAATTGCTTTGACGTATTGCTTTTGTTTAAAGGTCTTGGCGCGAATAATCTCGCCTTTTTTGGTTTTGGCTAAAACGTTTTTCTGTAGCTCGTTGTATTCATCAGTTCTTCCCGTATCGATCGCTTGAAATGCAGTTATAATATCGGGTTCGTATAGAGCTTTGCCCGCCGACCATAATGGTTCCAACGTGCCAATAGCCCTAGTACAACGGTCTACCGCCTTGGACTGCCCCTTAATAATCAAGTCCTGCCCCCGCAATACTATCGTTGCCCCCGTACGGCGGGAAAGTAATTTTAAATTCTGTTCTTGACTTCCTGCCAAGGCGATCGCGCTTTCGCTGCTGGGTAATTGAATAATTCGAGACGATTCACTCATGTACGGGTTTTAAATTTTAAGTTCTATTTTACCAACTTCTCTTTGGTTTATTCTTTACTCGATCTAATAATCTATAAGCAAAACTTTTTGTTGTGCGATTGAGCTATTAATAGTTTATAAGCAAATATTAAAATAATCTTACAAAATAAATAGAAATTATTATCATTAAACAACGAGTTTGCTGGCTTGTAGCTCCTTGACTTTTTATTGACAATCGTGTATCAATAATCTTAATTATGATGCCTCATTTTAACCTTTTTGGCATAATATACATTTATTTACAGGCTGTATCGCTTGCCAGAAAATCGTTGTAGCTTTAAAACTCATTATTCACTTTTATTTCAAATACATTACTTAATTAATACAAAAACGTCTTAAGTATAAATAGCCATTGACAAATTTTTATTTTAGAAAAGAAAAATAAATATATTTTTTGTATCGAGAAAGGTAAATAGATAACGGCGGACAGCATAATTACCTAATTACGCTCCTGTCCGCCTCAAACTCGTACGACTGCGATTACTCGATCGCGCTATAGTTAGGATTTTCTCTCAAGGAAGTATCGTAAGGATTTGCTAAATCTCTAGTCATTATAGAAGCACCCATGCTAGATTGCTCTGCCATTCCTGCTCGATAGACTCGATCGACTGCTTGACCGTCGCGATTGATATGCTGTTCGGGAAAACCAGTAAAACCGACAATAGTGTTTATTTGACCAAAAACATTACTCTGGACGAAAGCATTTTTACCATTGGAAAAATAAGCAGCTTCAAAATCTTCATCTAGGGGCATCATTTCTGCCCGTACCGAATTACCAAAAATACTAGCAGCACCAGCTATTAATAATATTTGGGATAATTTAGTTAATTTAGTAAACTTAATAGACATTACTTTAATAGTAGATAAACTTCTGCTCAATCCTAGCTGAAGATTTTGTGAAAGAACAGTCCATATTTAGCTTTTTCGCCTCATAATTTATGAATACAGATTTGATTTTCGATGAATCTTTGAGTACTGCTGATGCTGATACTTTACGGCAAGTATTATTAGATTTAATCGTGCGATACGCCTATGTGGAGGGGGATTTTACTCTTTCTTCAGGGGCAAAAAGTTCTTATTATATCAATTGCAAACAGGTAACTTTAAGAGCAGAAGGTGCATTAGCATTAGGTCGTCTTTTATTAAACTTGCTACCAAAAAATACAATCGCAGTAGCAGGGCTTACTTTAGGTGCAGATCCCATGGTTTCGGCGGTAAGCGTGGTTTCTGCCTACGAAAATAAACCTATTCCTGCTTTAATTATTCGCAAAAAACCTAAAGGACATGGCACACAAGCCTATATAGAAGGGCCATCTCTAGATACAGGAGCAAAAGTAGTAGTTTTGGAAGATGTGGTTACTACAGGCGGTTCTGCATTGACTGCAGTAGAGAGATTGCAAGATGCAGGATATGAAGTAATTCAAATTCTCTCCTTAGTAGACCGCGAACAAGGAGGTGGCGAGCTTTATCAATCGAAAGGTATTGATTTTAAAGCTTTATTTTCCATCAGAGAGATTCAGCAATACTCTCAATAGAGATAAGCATAAATGCTTAATTGAAGTAGATCGAGAATATCGGGATTTTTTTAGTTACAAATTGCTACTTATTAGTTGTTAAAAAGACTTTACCTTTCGTTATACAGCTAGAAATAGTTATTAGTTAACCTAAAAGAGTAATTATCTATTTCCGATTTATTTATGCAAGCTATTTCTCCTCGCTCTTCTAAATCAATTAGCTGGTCAACAGCAATAGTTATCGCTTTAGGATTTTGGCTCAGTGGCAGTTTGATATTTGACTTTTTAGTCGTACCTGGAATGTTAACCAGTGGGATGATGAACGAACCTGGTTTTGCTAGTGCTGGCTATACAATCTTTGGTGCATTTAATCATGTCGAGCTACTGTGTGCTGCAACTGTTTTAGCGGGATGTTTGGTTTATCGTTTTGGCGATCTCTTCAATCAAAGAGTTAGTTTTAAGTCTTTAGTAATGGCAACTCTTTTGTTAGTAATTGCTTTGGCTTATACTTATGTTTTCACCCCTCAAATGAGCGGTATGGGAATGTCTTTGGATTTATTTGCCACTGCCAAAGTTATGCCTCCTGCAATGAAGTTTGCCCACTTATCTTATTGGGGTTTGGAAGTAATTAAACTAGTTGCAGTTACTACATTATTGCGCAACTTTTATCGTAAGTCTTGTAGTTTGGTTTAGGATATTTTATTACTGCTGAAGATAAATAAAAGATCTATGGGCAATGCAGGATATCAGGTATTAAAGGTGAGTATTTTTGGCTTGTTTGTTATCAGTCATTTGTTGAAAACTTATAATAACTAAGGATTTATGCAATAGGTCTAAAGAATAAAAAAAGGCGATCGCTCTATTATTAAGGCGATCGCCTTTTTTGTCACAAGAACAAAATATTTTTATTTTTTTTAATTAATAATATATACTCATACCATTTCTTATTGAAGTTGCATTTAATATTGTTTCTCGCAGAGTCGCAAAGACGCAAAGGATCTAAATTTTATTTAGTACATTGTCATAGAGAGATGGTATCAGATGAAGATATGCTTATTCTAAACAAGAGCGATATTGAAAAACTAGAGTAATAGATTCACCTACTTAAAAAATTAGAAAGAGTAACTAAGGAAAAATGGTTTATTGCCATGCTAGAGGCTATTCTAGACTTTACACTTCAGCATAGGGAACAAGATAAGTTTATTTTTGAAGGTGAATTTTGATTAAAAAAGCGATCGCTTTTATTTCTCAATTGCAATACGCAATTGCTGATATAGCAAAACCATCTAGAAATCGCACTCGGTTATTGACACAACTCGAAAGCCAGCAATTTCAGTTTGGAGGATGGTTGCGCAAAGAGGAAATATCAAATTTAATCAAAGAGGTCAATAGACATATTGACCTCAACGATGAAAAAAGATACCCTTATTAATAAAGCGATCGCTTTTTAAATAGGTGCAATAAAAAATAAGAAATAGGATTTTGTTGCAAAAACCTAAAATATTCAGCCCTAGCTGTCTTATATTAATACTCGTCTGCTATCTTTGAAAAGCAAAAATTCAATAACATAAGGCGCAGAGTGAAAGCTAAAGTCTTGAGGCGACATTTCAGACAATATTTAAGCTATTTAGTTCCTTTTATCGATCCCAAAGTTCGATCTTGGACGTGGGAAGCTCGGTTACTGAATTGGTTGACTTGTGTTTGGTTAATTATTGGTTTAATAACCTTAGTATCTGCCTCTTATCCTGAAAGCATTGTTAATAGCGGTGATGGGCTATATATTTTCAAACGACAACTAATTGGAGTGGGGGCTGGTGTATTTGGTTTCAATTTAATGGCTCGCCAGCAGTTAAACAAAACCCTCAAATACTCTCCGTTGATGGTTTTAATCTTGTTACTGATGATTTTTGCCACCTTAGTTCCTGGTTTAGGAAAAACAACTATGGGTGCAAGTCGTTGGATTGCTATTGGGCCGTTTAGCATACAGCCATCGGAATTAATTAAGCCATTTCTAGTCTTGCAGGCAGCCTATATCTTTTCTCGCTGGCAAGAATTGCAACCTAAAGTCCGCACGGTGTGGATGGCTGTTTTCGCTCTGGTGTTGGCAGGAATTCTCAAACAACCCAATCTCAGTACGACAGGGCTATGTGGCATGAGTTTATGGCTAATTGCAGTGGCTGCCCAACTACCTTGGAGTCAGCTTTTGACTGTATCTATTGGTGGAGTTAGCGTAGCAGGTTTGAGCGTGGCGATCAATCCCTATCAACTAGATCGGATAACCTCTTTTATTAATCCCTGGCAAGACTACCATAATAAAGGATATCAGCTAATTCAAAGCCTACTGGCGATCGCATCGGGTAGATTTAACGGTGCTGGATTTGGACTTTCTCAACAAAAATTATCATATCTGCCAATTCGCTCTACCGATTTCATTTTTGCCGTCTATGCAGAAGAATTTGGCTTTATTGGCAGTGTTTTACTGCTGCTTTTAATTATTGGCTACGGCACTTTAGCTCTTAGGGTAGCTATAAAATGCGATCGCACTATTCCCAGATTGGTGGCAGTTGGTTCGATGGTATTTATTGTGGGACAATCATTGATTAATATTGGCGTAGCTACTGGCTCTTTGCCTACTACTGGTTTACCCTTGCCTTTTTTTAGCTACGGTATAAATTCTATTATTGCCTCGTTACTTTTGGCAGGATTATTAGTACGGGTAGCAAGAGAAAGTCACACCACCGAAGTTATTCCTATTGGACAAATCAAACCAAAGAGGCGAACTTTAGCTAAGAAGAAAAAAACGATCGTACAATAGAGCATTCAGAATTTTGTAGTTATTATTTGAAGGTCGCTTTTTATACAATGGAGTAACTAAACTTTAAAGTATAGAGCGATCGTTAATTCTCAATCGCACTAGAGACGATCTTTAAAATCTAGCCAAAAACTGGTGCTTTATTATATAACTGAGATTCCTCGTGTCAATTCCCCATCGGGACTTATTCAATTGCGATCCCAAAATCATTAAGTCTGAAAAAACAATGCACGTCCCTGGTTCGATCGTTAATAATCGCTATCAGATTATTCAGAAGTTAGGTAGAGAAGAATTAGACAAGACTTATCTATCTAAAGATTTACAGGCGACGGGCGACGCTAGATGTGCCATCGAGCAGCTAAACCCAGTATACGATAATGAAGTAAATTGGCAGCTAATCGAAAAACATCTAGTTGATGAAGTAACGATTTTAGCAAGATTGGGCGATCATCCTCAAATACCCCAATTTTATAATTACTTTATTGAGGATAAAAAATTTTATTTAGTTAGAGAATATATCAACGGGGACAATCTCGAAAAAATAGTAGAAGGCAGAGTATTTAATGAAGCGGATGCGGTTTATCTAATTCAAGATGTCCTCAGAATCTTAGATTTTATTCACAAAACCAACGTTATTCATCGCAACGTTCAGCCGATTCATTTAATCAAACGCAAACAGGACAATAAGTATGTCCTGATTAACTTTGGCGCAATTCGCGAAATAGAATCGACGGAAATTAATCTTAAAGGAGAATTAATTGCAGGCAATCCCATTGGTAATTGGGCATATATTGCTCCAGAACAAAAAGCAGGGCAGTCTCACTTTAGAAGCGATATCTATTCTTTAGGAAGAACTGCAGTCTATGCTTTAACTGGACGATCGCCCTTGAAATTGGAACAAGCTAATATAAGATGGTCAACTCTCTGTCAAATTAGCCCCGCCCTAGAGAATATTTTGACCAAGATGATGTCTTTAAAGTTAGAACAGCGTTATAGTTCTGCTTTGGATGTCTTGCAAGATTTGCGACCTCTACTCAAAATAAAACAGGTAGTAGGTGGACGCTATGCTATTACTCGCTACCTCGGCGGAGGCTCTGGAATTGAAACTTATCTGGCGGATAATCTACATCGTCAGTATCAGTCCCCCTGTTTGATTAAGCAAATAGAACTACCTAGCGTCCATGGAGCGGGTAAAGTCAAAATAGAAAGACGATTTGCCGAAGAACTATCTATTTTAGAAAGATTGGGCTACCACGAACAAGTACCCCAGGTTTGGGATCATTTTGAAGAAAATGGCGAATTTTACTTGGTTCAAGAATATATTCAAGGGGATAATTTAGCTCAAAGAGTAAAACAGCAAGATTTATCTTTCAAAGAGCTGATGGATATTTTGGCGAGTACTCTTTCAGTTTTGAGCTTTATTCATCAAAATCGTATTATTCATCGCAATATTAAGCCTGCTAATTTGATCGTTCGTTACGAAGATCGGCGAATAGTCATCAGCGATTTTGGGATCTTGATGGATATCAAAAACTTACCCAATAATATTTCTGAATCTATTCAACAAGACGATCGACGCGATTATTGGGCTCCAGAGCAAGCTGCTGGTAGACCAACTATTAGTAGCGACCTTTATGCTCTAGGAATGACTGCAATCGAAGCCCTCACGGGAGTAAAACCCAGCACTTTGCCCAGAGATCGGCAAACAGGCAAATTAGTCTGGGAATCTAACCTTGGGCTAGATCGTCGTCTGGTAAAAATTATCGATAAAATGATTCATTTAGACCTGAGTCAACGCTATCAATCTGCAGATAAAATTCTTGAGGATTTGCAGAGAATAAATTTTTCTGGTGATTCATCGCCAAAATTAGGGCAAACCATAAACGGTAAATTTTCCGAGATGGTTTGGCGAGGTAGTGGTAGGGGCAAATCGAAAACCCAAATTTTTATTCTTATCGGATTTTTGGGTATTGCTTGTTTATTGGGCAGTATTGAATTTGCTTTTCCCACAATTAGACCTATTTATTATGCCTATCAGGGAGATAAAATTCGCGCACAACAACCTCAAACTGCTCTCAAAAACTTTGACAGGGCAATTGAACTCAAGCAGAATAGCGTTTTAGGCTGGTCGGGAAAAGGAGATGTGTTGTATCAGTTAGAACGTTATCGAGAGGCATTAGAAGCATATTCCCAAGCAGCTAGATTCGATCCTAATAATTGGCAGCATTGGAAAAAACAAGGTCGTGTTTTTTATAATTTGGAACAGTTTCACGACGCGATCGCTATGTACGATCGCGCCTTAGAATTGGAAACAGAAGACCCACAGCTATATAACTATCGAGGGAAAGCCCTGTATGAATTACAGGATTATAAGTCTGCCTTGACAATGCAGGAAAAAGCTCTAGAAATAGACCGTCGCAATGCGATATTTCTCAGCGATCGCGCTAAAAACTTAGTGGCATTAGGCAGACACTACGATGCTCTAACGGTGCTAAATCGCGTTCAAATTGTCAAACCCTATCAAATGAATCTTTGGCAAAACAAAGCTTCAGTGTTACAAGCTCTCGATCGCCCCCAAGAAGCGGTTAGAGTGGAACGAGAAATAATTAATAATTATAATAAAGCCCTGAGAAAACAGCCCCAAAACCACAACTTGTGGTTCGCACGGGGCAATTTCTATGCAGAGCGAGAGCAGTATCAACAGGCAATCGAATCTTACGACAAGGCGATCGCGATTAAACCTGATTTTTATCGGGTGCTTTTGGCTAAGGGCAAGACATTAGGGGCAATGGGACGAGACGAAGAAGCCTTATCAACTCTAGATAAAGCTTTGTCAATACGACCGAAGTCTTATCTAGCTTGGCAAGCCAAAGGCTCAATTTACAGAGATAACCAAAATGACACAGAGCGAGCGATCGCAGCTTACGATCGAGGCATCGATCTTAATCCCCGCTCTGGCTCTTTATGGCGCGATCGAGGATTGGCTTTGATACAACAGAGAAATTATACCGAGGCGATCGAGTCCCTGGCTAAAGCTAGTAAACTCACTCCTCTAGATACCCAAACCTGGGCTGGTTTGGCTATAGCCTGGAATAATTTAGGACAACCCCAACAGGCTCTATCCGCTATAGATCGCGCTCTATTTCTAGAGCCTCAAAATATGGATTTTTGGAGTCA
>CAYXWE010000065.1:0-10259 GCA_964468145.1 uncultured Pleurocapsa sp. | reverse complement strand
CCATGAGAATTGCTGTGGGTCATTTGCCTCTTTACCCCATCGTAGAAGCCAAAAATAAACCAGGAGAATATTTGGCTCAAGGGGATAAATTGCAATCGCTCCTGGAACAAAATAAAGTGCAAATGTATATTAGCGGACATCATCACGCTTATTATCCAGGGAAAAAAGAGCAATTAGATTTACTTCATGCTGGTGCATTGGGACAAGGAGCTAGACAATTGATGGGGAGTAACTTGCCTCCCTACCCTACTGTCACGATAGTAGACCTGGAACTTGCTACATCTCAAGTCACCTATACCACCTACAATGCCCAAACCTGGAAGGCGATCGATTCTCAGCAGCTTCCAAGGTCAATTACAGTAGACGATGGTATCATTTTCAGATCCGATCTCTAACTAACAGAAGATTGCTCTATTGATGTTCGATGTTTTTCTGTTTTGAGATTGGTATATATTTAAACACTGTAGCCTAAAATACTCTTAAATTCCCCTAGAGTAACGAGTAGAGATGCTGGCTTTTAAAGGAATATAATGCTATCGAAAAAGAATCAATAAACCACTATAAATCACTAATAAATCGCTATAAGTAACTAATAAATCGGCAAAGTAAATTACAATTCTCCCTGGATGTAAGGAAATACAGTATGACAGAAATAGAGATTAGCCAAGCCTTGAAAATTGTCGATCGCATATTAGAGCCAGATCGCCTCAATACCGTAGAAGAATTAGTCTTAAAAGAGTGTTGGTTGGGTAAAACTTATCAAGAAATTGCGCTAGACTCTGGTTATGACTCTGACTATATTCGGGTAGTTGGTTCTCGTTTGTGGCAAAATCTTTCTAATGCTTTTCAAGAAAAAGTAACTAAGAATAACTTTAGATCTGTTCTCAGACATCAAGCTCGTCGAGGTAATTTTTCTTTTGTCGCTACAGAATTACCAGAAGGTCAAGTCAGTCTTAACTCTAATTTATATATAGAGCGTTATCCCCATGAAATTTTGACTTACCAAGAAATTCTAAAACCAGGAGCATTAATTAGAATTAAGTCTTCTTTAAATATGGGTAAAACATCCTTAATGATTCGGATTTTAGACCAAGCGCGATCGCAAGAATACCATACCGTAATCATTAATTTTCAGCTAGCAGAAGCTTCCGTATTTTCAAGTATAGACAGGTTTTTGCGTTGGTTGATGACCAATATAACTCAGCAAATGAGGATGGAATCGGAGCTAGACAATTACTGGGATGAGGATTTGGGTACAAAAGTCAGTTGTACTACTTACTTTGAGGGTTACATCTTAGAACAGGTATCCAATCCTCTAGTTTTAGCATTAGATGAAGTCAATCATCTTTTTGGATATCCCGAAATAGCTCAAGAATTTCTACCTCTATTGAGGTTTTGGTACGAGGAAGCCAATAATTCCCCAATTTGGCAAAATTTACGTTTAATAGTTGTTCATTCGACAGATGTCTATATCCTCCTAGATATTAATCAATCGCCCTTCAATTTAGGTTTACTCGTTGCTCTACCTCCGTTTAATTTTGAGCAAATGAAAGATTTGGCTAACCGCCATCAATTTAAATCAGAAGTTAAGAATCTAGACGACAACATCAAGTCTTTGATGGCAATGATTGGAGGTTATCCCTATCTGGCTAGGTTAGCTTACTATGTCTTATCAACTGAAAATATAACTTTCGAGCAGTTATTAGCAAATGCAGGTAGCTTATCAGGAATATATCGCAATCATTTACGAGGACATCTGGTTACCCTACAAAAATATCCAGAGTTAGGACAAGCCTATAAACAGGTAGTTATGGCTGACGAACCAGTTAGAATATCTACTATTGATGCTTATAAACTAGAAAGTATTGGTTTAGTAAAACTAACTAACAACCGAGTAGAGCCTAGCTGCCAACTATATCGTATTTATTTCCGCGAATGTTTAGATGTATAAAGGGCTTCTTTCTGTGCCATAAGCTCGCTTGCCGTATGCCAATAGCCCAATCAATAGGGGCTTCGTCACCCCAACTGATTGAATACAACCTACAGACGCGCTTGGTATTAAACCCCTTAAGCTTATAGCCTATAGCCATAAGCGAGCGAGCTTTTTGATGAAAAGTTTGATACTCTATCGAGATACTTTCAAGTAATTAATGACATTCAAAACAAACAATTTTTTACAACTGGAAAATGAATGTCTCGAATACTAAATTTTAGTTTCAAGGTTTGGATTTTGGCAGCAGGTAGGCTGCTATCACAAATCGGGAATGGTTTTACCCTGTTTTATGCACCGATATTTTTTGTTAATCAGGTAGGATTATCTTCTACTTTGGTAGGGATAGCTATCGGTAGTGGCTCAATTTCAGGAGTTGTCGGCAGGTTTTTGGGGGGGCAGTTGACTGATACTCCTGGCTGGGGACGCAGGAAAACCTTATTAGCTTCTGCTGCTGTTTCAGTTTTGGCAGATGTGGCATTATCCTTAACGGTTAATTTTCCTACCTTGATTTTGGGTAACTTGCTAATGGGCTTTGGCATTGGAATGTATTGGCCAGCAACCGAAGCAGCCATTATTGACCTGATTGAGCCTGAACAACGTAACGAAGCTTTTGCTTTTACTAGGCTGGCAGACAGTTTAGGTTTGAGTTTGGGAGTGACTTTAGGTGGGGCGTTAATTTCTAATTCGGGCAACTACCGATCGCTGTTTGTGATTGATGGAATTTCTTTTGCGGTATTTTTTGCGGTTATTTATTTTGCGATCGCCGAAACTTATGATTTTTCTAGTCAACCAGTGAGCAAAAATGCTCAAAATGGCTGGTCTTTGGCTTTACGCGATCGCGCTTTAAGGGTTTACGTAGTAGTAAGTATTATGTTTACCACTTATCTATCTCAAGTACAAAGTACGATACCGCTATATTTTAAAAACTTTGTCCAAGTTGGGAATACGGGGACGGGTTTTTCTGAACAAGTCATTAGCGGTTTATTTACCTGGCATATTGTTTTTGCTGCTGTCTGTCAGTTACCTATGGCTTGGCTATTAAATCGCTATAGTCGAATCGCAGGATTGAGCTTTTCTTTAGTTTTATGGGGAGTAGCATTCATTCTCGTGTGGGTAACGGGCAACACCCCTGACAATACTCTCATTTGGGCTATTCTAACCTTAGGAGTAATGTCTTTGGGCATGATTACCTATACTCCTATCGCTTCGGGTTTAGTCGCCGATTTAGCCCCCAAATCTCTTCGTGGGGTGTACTTTTCCATTAGTTCTCAATGTTGGGCTGTGGGCTATTTTATTGGGCCTCCTTTGGGAGGATGGGCATTGGATAACCCTCAATTTACTAACTATTTTTGGCTTTTGTTTGCTGCCTCAGTTTTAATTGGCATGGCAATATTACAGTATTTAAATAAACTAATAAAGAATCGCGATCGCTCTTAGAATGCCCTAACTCAAACACGTAATACTATACTTCCCTCTGCCGTCTGCCTTCAGCCGTCTGCCGTCTGCCGTCTGCCGTCTGCCCTCTGCCGTCTGCCTTCAGCCGTCTGCCGTCTGCCTCCTGCCGTCTGCCGTCTGCCTTCAGCCGTCAAAATCCTATAAAAAACGCGATAGTAATTGATAAACAAGACGAAAAAACGCAGTTACAGCGATCGCTCCTGCAGCAGATATTCCCGCAACGATAAATATTGATGGCAATAATAAAGCACCATGCAGTGCTGGAAGCCAAGCAATAATTATCGCTGTAATTCCCGCCAAGATAATTAAATCTATTTTTTCAATTGCACGACGGTTTAAAGCAAAAACCATACCCCCCATAACTGCTCCCAATATACCCAAGCTAACTCCTGAAACCGAGAGTAAACTAGTTAAACCAATATAAAGCAAAGCACCTTCAAAACCCGTGAAAGCTGCACTCCCCAAAATTTCCATCAAAGAAAAACTAGCCTTGCTTTTTTGAATCGATCCAGAAGAGGAAACAGAGGGAGTAGAAGGAATGGGTTTAGCAGGTACTGGAGTACTGGGCTGATTTGGTTGAGTAGAGACGGTAGATACAACTGGAGAATTTGCAGGAGTATTGTTACTAGAATTCTTGACAAAAGGAGTAGATCGAGGAGGCTGATTAGTTTTGGTTGGGGCTGTTAAAGCAGATAAAACTTCGGATGCTGATTGATAGCGATCTGCAGGGGTCGATAATAACATTTTCTGAAGTGTAGTTACCAAAGAGTCCTTAATTTTAGGAGCATAACTTTGCCAATTCCAACTAATACTATGGGAGTCATAAAGTTCTTCGACAGACTTACCAGTTAATAAAATAATGCAGGTAACAGCTAAGGCATAAATATCGGTACAGGGATATACTTGCGAGCCTGTAATCTGTTCGGGAGGGGCAAAGCCAGCAGAATAAATGCCTGTAGATTTTTTAGCGTTGCCACCGCCAACTGCGACTTGCTTGACCGCACCAAAGTCTAGTAAATGTAGTATCCCCTGTTTATCTCGCATAATATTGGATGGCTTGATATCCCGATGAATGATATTGCGATCGTGGACGAACTGCAATACTTTGAGAATCTCTATCAGAATTTCGGTTACTTCAACTTCAGTCAATCTACCTTTGGCGACTAATTCCTCATCCAAATCCTGTCCGTCAATAAATTCTTGAGCGAGATAAAAATATTGCTCCTCTCCCATACCCTTCGCATTAGAGACTATAGGCGTAAAAAAAGCATAGAGATCGGGAATTTGTGGATGCAGGTGTCCCAAGTCTTCTAAAACTACTGCTTCGCGTTGAAACAAATTTTGCGCTAATGCTAGCTCGTCAGCGTCAAGATCCCCTGCAGGCTGAAACTGCTTGACTACACAGGACGACATTTTAGGCTTATAGCGATCGCAAGCTAGGAATGCTGCTCCAAAACCACCTTGACCTAGAAGCTTGGAGGGAATATAGCGATCTGCTAGAAATAAAGGCATTCCACAATTAGTACAATATCGCTGCTGTGCGGTTCTGAGTTTGGCGCGATCGTCGAGATCGCCAAAAAAGTTTTGGGGTCGAATACAGCTAGGACGAGTACATCTAATTTCCATACAATCGTAGTAATAATAGCTTGGGGTTGTGACCTCTAAGCCTTATACGATCATTGTACTTTTGTTGTTTTAGATTCGCGAACAATTCACCTTACTTTTACAGTGTGGTTATAAAGAGTATCTAGTTGTTTGAATTCTTCTCTCGTAGAAAACTTGGGTAATATTTCTTTACTAAATGCTTCCGCTGCTTTAGAACAATAGCGATTGGGATTGACAATTACTGCTAAAGTTCTACCAATGTCTACTTCTTGAATTTTGGCTTGGTGTAATATACCCATTTCTAGCTCTTTTTCAATGGCTGTAGTCGAGACAAATGCTGCACCCAACCCTGACTGTACCGCATTTTTAATAGCTTCAATGGAATTTAACTCCATCTCTATTTTGAGCCTTTTAGGATCTATTTCGTAGCGAGTTAATACTTTATCAATCACTTTGCGAATTGTAGATTGAGAATCTAAAGTAATAAAATTCAGTTTATATAAGTCTTCTTTGTAAATTGTTTTTTCCTGGGCTAAAACATGATTGGGCGGTAAAATCAGGGCTAACTCATCATCTGAATAAGGAATTACATTTAAAACGTCTTGCAATTCTGTGGGAACTTCTCCACCAATAATTGCCAAGTCTACTTGACCGTTGGCTACCGCCCAAGAAGTACGACGGGTAGAGTGTACCTGTAACTGTACCGAGACATCAGAATATTTTTCACGAAACAAACCGATCATGCGAGGAATAAGATATGTCCCCGTAGTTTGAGATGCACCAACTATTAATGTTCCTCCCTGAAGATTTTGCAAATCTTCGATCGCCCTACAGGTTTCTTGACATAAAGAGATGACTCGCTCTCCATAGCTGAGTAATAGATGTCCTGCCTCTGTTAGCTGCGCCCTTCGTCCACCGCGATCGAATAGGGGTACATTTAACTGCTTTTCTAAATTTTGCACTTGAAGGCTGACAGCAGGTTGAGACACATAAAGACTGTCCGCAGCACGTTTAAAGCTACCTTCAGTTGAGATTGCTTTGAGTATGCGGAGTTGATCCAAAGTAAAAGGAATATCAGACATAAAATTCCATTAAAAATTTTCTAAAAATAGTTATTTATTTGGGGGCAATTTAAACGTATTATTAATAGTGCTTAATATTTAATAATTTTCGTGTTCTTTCAATTTGCACACTAACATAATTGAGACACATAATTAACATTTATTATTACAATTGTTAAAATAGATTAATAATCCATATATGAATTTATCTATGACAGACAGCCATGTTGTTATTTTGTCTTTGTTGCTAGGTTTTGCGATCGCCCATAGCGGTCTGGCTGCTTTACGTCCTTGGGCTGAAACTAAGATAGGTGCTAGGCTGTATCGGGTTATATTTGCCTTAGTGAGTATTCCTTTCGCTACTATTTTGATTATTTATTTCTTCAATCATCGCTATGATGGCTGGCAATTGTGGCAAGTTCAAGGAGTTGCAGGAATCAAACCTCTGGTTTGGATTTTATCGGCGATTTCCTTCATATTTCTTTACCCTGCAACTTTTAACCTGTTGGAAATAGCAGCCATTGCTCAACCCCAAGTATATTTATTTGAAACTGGTATTATTCGCATTACTCGTCATCCTCAGATGGTGGGACAGGTAATTTGGTGTATTGCCCATACCCTGTGGTTGGGAACAAGTTTTACTTTGGTTACATCTTTAGGATTAATTGCCCACCATTTGTTTGCGGTATGGCACGGCGATCGCCGTTTGAGTAAGCGATACGGAGAAGCTTTTGCAGCAGTGAAGGCTCGTACTTCAGTAATTCCTTTTTTAGCGGTTATAGACGGTCGTCAAACTCTTAAATGGCAAGAGTTTATTCGCCCAGCCTATCTGGGGGTGGCTGCTTTTGTTCTACTATTCTGGTGGGGTCACCCTTGGCTAATGAAAGTTACCTCTAGAGTTTACTGGTAACTGATAGACATGAGCGCGAAAACAACCTCTAGTATCGTTCATTTAATAGCTTTTTGTTATTTGTCATTTGTTATTAGTAAAAAAAACTACTACAACTAAGAATTGATATAGCAATTGGGGATGGTTTGTGAAAACCTTTCTCTTCTTTCTTAACTCTGTGTCTCCGTGGTTCATTCAAAAAAAACTTTCACGAATGATTCGGGATTGCCATACAAGAGAGCGGAATCTAAATGCGACCGAAAAATCTCCTAAGTATTTCTTCCCAGGCGATCCCGATTAGATGTAGCATATCTCCAAGTATAAAAATTAATTTGAATTAAAAACCTCGATCGAGTTTATGCCATCAGTAGTTAATGAAACCAATTTTCAACGAGAAGTACTAGAAGTTGCTGGCACAGTTTTAGTACATTTTTGGACTCCGTGGTGCGGTCTATGTAAGCTGATAAGTCCCATGCTGGAGAGCATGGAAAATAAAAGCAACGAAGCAATTAAGATCGTAGCTATCGATGCTGACAAAAATTTTAAACTAGCCAACAGTTATCGTCTCAGAAACCTACCGACAATTATGCTGTTTAAAGATGGTGAATTAGTAACAAGGCTAGATAACTTTAATAGTCGCGATCGCCTCCGCGCTGCTTTGGACAATATTATGAATAATACTTTGTCTATGTCTTAATATCTGATACTAAATAAACCAAATAAAAAGCCCGCCAAAGCGAGCTAGATTAAATAAATTTAAACAACAAGTTTCAATTGGAAGAGCGATCGATTAAGTCTTCTGCTCTAGAAACTTGAACTGTACTTTGGGGAATTTCTTGGGTAATAATTGCGCTGCTTAGTATTGGTGTAGTATTAACTGAAGTGGCACTTAAGGTAAACAAGGGATTGGAGATAATCCCCGCCAAAGAGGTAACAATCGTAGCCAAGACAATACTTACCTGCAAAGGACGCATCCCAGGTAACTTCCAGTTGACTTGAGGATAGTTTTTGACTGATTCAGACATTTCTTGGGGTTCTTTGACCACCATCATTTTGACAACGCGAATGTAGTAGTAAATGGAGATAACGCTAGTGATTAGACCCAACAAAACTAATCCATATAGTCCAGCTTGCCAACCAGCCCAGAAAAGATAAATCTTACCAAAAAATCCGGCCATCGGTGGAATACCGCCCAAAGACAATAAACAAATGCTCAAACAAAGAGTAAGCAAGGGATCTTTTTGATACAACCCCGCATATTCGCTGATTTGATCCGTGCCAGTGCGGAGAGAAAACAAAATGATACAGGTAAATGCACCCAAGTTCATAAATAGATAAACGAACAGATAAAAGATCATGCTGGAGTAGCCATTCTCTGTACCTGCAATCAAACCAATCATCACAAAACCAGCTTGAGCGATCGAAGAATACGCCAACATCCGCTTAATACTAGTTTGAGCCAGAGCAACCACATTACCCAACACCATGCTAAGAATAGCTAGAGCGGTAAAAATAAAGTGCCATTGTTCAGTCATCGAACCAAAAGCAGTTACCAATAAGCGTATTGCCAAAGCAAACCCAGCAGCTTTTGAACCCACAGATAAAAAAGCGACTACAGGAGTAGGCGAACCTTCATAAACATCTGGTGTCCATTGGTGGAAAGGGACAGCAGAAATTTTAAAGGCAATACCAGCAATAATAAACACCAAAGAAATAGCTAATCCTAACGATTGCGCGCCATTAATTGCGGTTATTTTAGTAGCAATAGTGTTAAGATTTGTTTCTCCTCCAGACAAACCGTATAGCAAAGACATTCCGTAAAGGAAAATTGCCGAACTAGCAGCACCAATCAAAAGATATTTTAATGCAGCTTCATTAGAGCGGGGATCTCGCTTCATGTATCCCGTCATTAAGTAAGAAGAAATACTTAACATCTCTAGAGAAATAAAGACCATTGTCAGTTCATTTGCCCCGCAAAGGAACATACCCCCCAGAGTAGCGGTTAGCAAAATAGCCAGAAACTCCGCTAAGGCTGTCCCCGACTGTTGAATATAGCGAATCGACATCAAAATAGTAACTGCTGCTGAAATAGCTACGATGCCTCGAAAAACGATACTTAGATTATCGCCATTAAACGAACCCAAAAAAGCGATCGCATTACTGTTATTCCATTGAAAAAATAGGGCAATAATTGTATTAAACAAGCCAAATATTGCTAAATAGGGCAGCCAACGAGATGAGCTGCGCCCCAAGATCAAATCGCCAACCAAAATAGCCATGATAGTTATAATGACAATTCCTTCGGGCAAAATTGTTGCTGCATGAAGCTGCGAAGCTACGCTGCTAGAAAAATCCATAAAGTTTTAGAGTATTGTCAAATATTGATAGAGTTGAAAAATTGCTAAAAAAGCTTTACAAAGGATTGTACTCCCCCGTCTATCTTATTCTTAAGCTTATTACGTTTTTAGGTTCTCACAACCAAAAGAGGAACTCTATGCCAATCTTGGTTATGGTGAGAATAACAAATAAACCGAGGATGTTTGCCGATCGAGGGATTATAACTATAGATTAGTCATAGTCACTGCACTTTAAGCAAAAAAAATCAACACCTGCCATTTTACTGCGTTAACTCCATCTATATGTCAACATTAGTTATTGTCGAATCTCCTACAAAAGCTCGTACTATTCGTAATTACTTGCCTGCTGGCTATCAAGTTGAGGCATCGATGGGTCATGTACGAGATTTGCCACCTTCAGCCAAAGAGATTCCCCCTGCTTATAAAGATAAGAAGTGGGCGACTTTAGGTATCAATGTAGAAGATAAGTTTCAACCAATTTATGTTGTCCCAGAGAAGAAAAAAAAGGTAGTTAAGGAGTTAAAAACTGCTCTTAAGACAGCAGACGAACTAATTCTGGCGACAGATGAAGATCGAGAAGGAGAAAGTATTAGCTGGCATTTATTGGAGATTCTCAAACCTAAAGTGCCAGTCAAGCGCATGGTGTTTCACGAAATTACTAAAGAGGCAATTCAAAAAGCACTTCAAGACTGTCGCGAGGTAGATAAGGATTTAGTTCACGCTCAAGAAACGCGACGAATTTTAGATCGTTTGGTAGGTTACACTGTTTCTCCGTTGTTGTGGAAAAAAATAGCTTGGGGTTTATCCGCAGGGAGAGTACAGTCAGTAGCAGTAAGGTTGACTGTCGCTAGGGAAAGAGAGCGTAGAGCATTCCAATCTGGTGGTTACTGGGATCTCAA
>CAYXWE010000064.1:0-10267 GCA_964468145.1 uncultured Pleurocapsa sp. | reverse complement strand
ATATTTTTAATAATACGACCCCATGCTTCTACTAATTCTTCTGTTGTCAGTTTGGCTAATGCTACAGCTTGAGAAATATTTGTTGGTAAAATATCGAATCCAGCATGGATTAGTTTTAAAACGACTAATGCTGCTTCGATAGTCTTTCTAACTTGCCAAGGCTGTTTTCTTAATTTTTCTTGACAAAACTTAGTAAAACTTTTATAACCATTACTTTTGTGGAGTTTAGAGTACTTAATTTCAGCTAGTGTTATACCCTGACGCACGAAGGCTAGTTGATTTATCTTGTATTCAAGGAGGAGATAATCTAGGTTTTCTTGTTCTTGGTTTTTTAAATTGAGAGCGTATTGGTTTAGTTGTTCGATTTCGGGTTTGTCGCTGCTGAGGGTGTTGTCTTGAAAAAGAGTGTTGAAGGGGTTGAGTGAGTTTTTTATCGTCATGAGAATACCACCTCTATTGTAGAGGTGGAGTAATGGTTTACGCGGAGAATTGTTCGTTGAATCTGACAGTAACGCCAGCCAGATAGCCTTTTTGGTAATTGGGGTCATTATATTGATTCCACGTTATAAAACTATTATGGAATAAAAGTTTTGTAATTAATCTTCTACGAAGTAATAAAAAAATAGGTATTTTATTTTTTCTTAATTATTGCTTTTCGATTATTAGTCTCGGATAGAGTGAAGCGACTCCCCTGACTCAGATATCGCTAAAAATAAAAGCCAGCACTTTATTCTTTGGTTTCGAGAACATACTCTATTTTGAAGTTATCAAGCATTTAAAGTAAAAAGATCTGTATTCTAGTTTCATTTTTGGGAACTATAGTAATAATCTTGTTTTAAGTAGCTCATCAATAATGGCTAATATCTCTGGCTTCCTTTTTCCTGACAATTTAAACGAATTCATCACATCATCTCTTACAAGTATATTAAAAAAGTCTTCTTTTCTAGCAAAAGAATTACTAAGTTCGTATTCTAATCAATCCAATTCTCTATATAGTCTTAACATCGCTTTTGGTAATAATACGGATACAGATCGCTTTTTTACTGAATGGCGAACGGGTAATATTTATTTTCCGACTATAGAAGTAGTTACCGCATCCACCATTAATGGTGCTAATGGTGCTTATGCCAGAGAAACAAATAAAATTTATTTAGCACAAGAGTTTTTACTAACCCATCAGCAAGAGATAGATGTTATCGCAGCAGTTTTACTAGAAGAATATGGACATTATCTGGATAGCGAACTAAATCCTGTTGATTCTCATGGAGATGAAGGGGCGATTTTTTCAGCTTTAGTGCGAGGAGAAGAGTTAATAGAAAGTGAGTTGCAACAGTTAAAAAATGAAGACGATCGTGCTGTTGTAATTATAGATGATAAAAAAATTTTAGTGGAGCAAAATAGCGCTCAAATATTAACTGACATAATACAAATAACAGATAATGATGATGATGATTATTTACCTCAACTTTCTGGAAATATCATATTTTGGTATAGTTACTCAGGTGCTTTTTTTATAAACTATCCAAAAGACCTTAATGACAATATTTCAAAAATAAAGACTGTCTCACACCCTCCTAACAATTTATCTGGCTCAGTATCTGGGGATAAACTTGTTTATAATACATCTATTCGTTTGGCTCAGACGACAATCTTGGAAACTCAGCCATCTATACCTTTCTTATCAGGAATCTACTCAGTAGATATTAATAGTAATACTAGGATAGAAATATTATCTGCGCTCCCTCCATCGGCGATATCTCCTTCAGGTATAGTGGATTATTCACAAATACTTAACAAATATGAAAGTCCTTCAATTTCTGGTGATAATGTAGCCTTTGCTAGTAGTAACTACTCTGCTAATCCTGACAGAATAACTAATTATTTTGATTATGATGGTATTCATGAAAATGATAAATTAGAAATTTTAAATTTGGCGACAAACTCAAGACGTACTATTAAAACAACTACAGATCAATATTTCGTTGGATTTTCAGTATTCAAAGATATTGAAATTTCTGGAGAAAATATAATTTGGCGTGAACGGGGAACAAATAATGATGGAGTTATCTTTTTATATGATGGTGATAGCGATACGATCGAGCAGATAACAAACAACAGTGATAGAGATTCTATTCCTTCAATTTCTGGCAATAATGTGGTTTGGGAACAATCCGATGAAATATTTCTCTACGATGGCAATAAGACAATACAATTAACCAATAATAATATAAATGATTCTAATCCTTCAGTTTCTGGCAACAATGTAGTTTGGGCAGGATCGGGAGAAATCTTTTTGTACTCGATTGAATCAGGTGTAACTTTTCAACTAACAGACAATACAGTCGATGATTCCGATCCCGATATTTCTGGTAATAGAATTGCCTGGCGACAGTTTGATGGTAACGATTATGAAATATTAACAGCTATTCTTCCCTCATTCAAAGTAAATACAACAGGCGATGATAGTGCATTAGATAAAAGTGTTAGCCCTGATTCTTCAGAGGATGATGGCTTACAAATAACTCTGCGTTCTTTAATTGAATATGCTAATGCTAATGATGATTTCAATGAAATAAAATTTGATATTCCTGAAGACGATCCTAATTATAAAAATGAAATATGGAAAATTGATATAGGTAATTCATTAAAAATTGAAAACGAAGATATTGTTATTGATGCAGAAGGTCAAAAAATTGAAGTAACAGGAGGGAGTGCTAGCGGTTTTATTATTGATGCTAATAATGTCATCATTAGAGATTTAACTATTAATAATTTTGGTGGCAATGGAATTTGGATCAGAAATGGTGATAGTGCAACTATTATCAACAATAAAATCGGAACTGATGTCACAGGAGAATTAGATAAAGGAAATAATTTATTAGGTATATTTATTGAGCCTAGTAGTGATAATAATACTGTTCAAGGCGGTAATCTTATTCAAGATAATGTTATTTCTGGCAATGGTAATTCTGGTGTCGGAATGACAGGAAATAAAAGTACTAATAATCAGGTTTTATCTAATTTTATTGGTACTAATGCTGATGGTACTAAATCTATTCCCAACGATCAAAATGGAGTTTCCATAAGCGATCTTGGTGCAAATGTAATTCAAGGCAATACTATCGGTAGCAATAAACGTTATGGAATTGAAATTAATACATCCACAGATAATGTTATTAGAAATAATTGGATTGGCACTAATCAGAATGGTAATACAACGATAGGTAATAATTTTTCGGGAATATTTATTAAAGATAGTATTAAAAATACAATTAACAACCTTATTGAAGATAATACTATTGCGAATAATGTTTTAGATGGAATTCAACTATTTAATTCATCAACTAACAATATCCAAAAGAATCTGATTGGGGTTTACACTAACAATATCAATCCAGGGGGAGAAGAACTGCCTTTAGGAAATAAAAGACATGGGATTTTGATTGAAGGAGATAATAGCAATAATAATAAGATTGGAAGCCGTTTTATCGATCCTCCCAATGTTATTGCCTATAATGAGAGCGATGGAGTCTTTGTTAATTCTGGGATAGGTAACAATATAAATCGTAACTTAATTTATGAAAATGGACAATTAGGAATCGATTTAGGTAACAATGGTATTAATGAAAATCAGCTAGACGATTTTGATACAGGTGCAAATAATCTTCAAAATCCGCCATCAATTTTTCTAGTAGGAGAACAAGAAGATGATAATGGAAATAAATTTAATAACTTTGCTCTAAACCTAAATAGTACGCCGAATACAAATTTTTTCCTCGAACTATTTAAAGATAAGGGCAAGGAGCTATTTCAAGAAATAACTATTACCACAAATGAGATTGGAACTAAAACAATTGAATTATTAGTACCTTCAGATATCGAAGATATCACGGTAACAGCAACTGATTTAACCACAAACGATACTTCTGAGTTTACGCAAGTACAGAAAGTAAATTTCAACAAAAAAGTTTATAGATTAGAAGAAAGTGACGATAAAAATACTATTTTTAATATTGCCAGAACAGGAGAAAATTTATCAAACGCAATTTCAGCAAATATAATTGCAATACCTTTTGAGGAAGTTGTAAGACAAAAACTCAGCACTTTGGTTGATATATCTGATGGTATAAGTGCAGGCTTATTTGCTTTAGGAGTTATAGATAAGATTCTTGATAGATATCTAAAGAGTGTAAATAAAAACCTTCCCCAAAAAAATCAGGTAAAGCCCAAAATATCAAATATTATTAAAAGAGTTATAATCGTGTTTGATGCTGTTAACGATGGAATTAAAGGAGCTAGTTTAGACGATAAAAAACTAACTGATATTTCTACTTCTTTTGCCCTACCTCCCAACGAACCCGCATATAGTTTTTTCTTAAATAAAGAGGAAGATATTTTAAAAGAAGGAAAAAAAGCATTTGGATTGAAAGTCATATCTCCTGACGAAACTAAAACAACAATCAGTCAATTTTCTCCTTTAGTCGTAGCAGAAGATGATGATGTAGATCGATTCAATGTCGTTTATGAAAATGATGATATAAAAGATATACTAAATAGAGTTAAAGATGGTGCTACATTAGGAGCAACTATAGGTGCGCCTGGAGGATTAATTGGTTCTATTATCTTTGGAGCTATTGGTGCTTTAGGCGGTGCTATTGTTGGTATTGCAATAGAAGAATTACAAGATATATTTACAGACTATATTATTGAATGGGTAGCAGATAATTTAGATGAAAGCGATCGACCAACCCCACCAACAAAACTGGCTCTCACAGAAGAAAGCGAAACCATAGAAAGCACAAATAATCCTGATGTATATGAAGGGAATTTAGCTCAATTTAATGGTGACACCATACCTAACTTTAATTCTGACGATCTAATTGAACTTAATGATGTTAGTTTAACTAATGAGAATGTCAATATAACCTTTGGTTCGGCAATTTTAGATATTGATGAAGACTTAGATGGAGTTGTTGATTCTACAATTACCTTAGAAGGTGATTTTACTAATGCTGAATTTCTTATCGAACCATTGTCCATTGAAGATTTTAATAGTACTTTCATCACAGTTGAATTTCCTGAAATTTTTGTTGATGATGCCTCAATTACAGAAGGTAATAATGATAGTCAAAACCTAACTTTTACGGTGTCTCTTTCTAGAGAAGCAGAAGAAACTATAACCGTAGATTATGCTACTTCAGACGATACGGCTGTTGCCGATGAAGATTATCTTGCTATTTCAGGTACTCTGGAATTCGCACCTGGAGAAACGGAGAAAACTATTACTGTCGAAGTAATTGGTGATACCGATATTGAAGAAGATGAAACATTTTTAGTCAACCTGAGTAATGTTATTGGTGGTGAGATAGCAGATAGCCAAGGAATTGGAACAATTACTAACGACGATCTCAACCCCGAAACTCCAACAGTAAAAGAAGCCTTAAATATTGACGGTAACAATACACTACAAACTTACGATTACACCCTAATTAATCTCTATGGCAGCATCGGCAATAATCCTGCAATTTTTGATAGTTTACTACAACAATATAGCGACATATTGCTAGGAGAAGGTGCTACTCGCACTACAGGAGAATCCATAACTAACTATCTCAATTCTATCGCCGATAGTGTTTTTGATATTGATGGAAATGGCGCGGTACAGACTTCTGATTACACCCTAATTAGTTTATATGGCAGCATTGGCAATAACCCTGCAATATTCGATAGTTTAATACAACAAAATAGTGATGTATTGCTAGGAGAAGATGCTACTCGCACTACAGGAATAGCAATAGTAGATTATTTCACTCAGTCTTAAGCTTCTGATGATAGTTAAGAAATTTTCTTGGCAAAACTATGTAATGGGTGAGGTTTGGGAAAATAGCAAGTAATTTTTACTCAATATTGAAATTTAGTGAAAACGGCTCTCTTGTGCTAATGGTGAGTATATTACTTATTTTTTGAGGTCGCTGAATCTACCAATACTAGGTTCAAACATCACTTTACAAGTACCAGTGCTACCATTCCGATTTTTTCCCACAATAATCTCCATAACTCCAGGTTCATCAGTATCAGACTTATAGTATTCCTCTCGATAGAGCATCATCATTAAGTCACAGTCTTGTTCTAAGTCTCCTGAATCCTTAACAGAAGCTATGGTAGGACGTTTATTACTCTGGGTTTCTACACCTCGATTAATTTGAGCCAAAGCCACAAAAGGAACATTGAACATTTTGGCAATGTCCTTACAAGCACCACTATACTTGCCTATTACCTGCGCTCTATTACCCGCAGCCCTGTCACCTAGCTTTTGAATGTAATCTAGTACTACTAGACCTAATTCACCTTTTTCTGATTGAATTCGACGCAGTACAGAGCGTATTCTTGTAGGAGTTAATTCACCCGCAGGAGTATCATCAATGATAATTGGTAGTTCTGCTAAGTTAGTTAAACCTTCTACTAAAGAATCATACTCCTCTTCGTATATCTGATTGTGCATCAATCGCTGTGAATCAATCCCAGCGTGTATGGAGAGAAATCTTTTAGTTAGTTGTTCTTCACTCATTTCCGCAGAAAAGAACACAACAGGCTTAAAGATGTTAGTAGCTATATGGTTAGCAAAATAGCACCCTAACCAGCTTTTTCCCATACTCGGTCTTCCCGATAAAATGATTAAATCTTGTTTGATTAGTCCGCCAATAAGAGAATCTAAGTCTGTTAAACCTGTAGGATAGGCAGGTGATGAGCCTTGTTCTATCTTATTAAAAACATTAGCCAAACATTCATTAATTGGCTTTGGCTGGAATAATCTTTGTTTGTTGGTGGTAAGGTTAAATATCTTCTCTTCAGAAGTATCAAAGATAGTTTCTAACTCACTAGCAGTGTCATAACCCAACTCAACTATGGAATGACCGACTCGGACTAATTGACGACGTTGATACTTATTGAGTACCAGTAAAGCATAGCGGTCGATGTTTACAGCCGATACAGTACGATTAACTAATTGACTTAACTTAGTTGTACCTCCTACTTCTTCTAATAACTTATGGTCGGCAAGCTTCGTTGAAACAGCCATC
This sequence comes from uncultured Pleurocapsa sp., assembly GCA_964468145.1. Lineage (GTDB taxonomy): Bacteria > Cyanobacteriota > Cyanobacteriia > Cyanobacteriales > Xenococcaceae > Waterburya. The sequence continues at coordinate 3,188 of CAYXWE010000064.1, read as the reverse complement.
AAATCAGTAGGTTTATCCTTTTGATATAGTTCTAATGCTGTCTGATATATTCGCTGGTGAGTCTGAAGATAAAAGGCTTCTACTGGAAGCATATCTGCGACGATGCTGATAGCTTTTGGGTCTAATAAGATTCCCCCTAGTATGGCTTCTTCTGCTTCAATGTTTCCTAAGAATGTATCGTTATCAGTCATTTTTCCGATTAAAAAGATTACTTAGTTTTTTGAGTTTGTCAGGGTCAACTAATTTCTTTTCTGGTTTATCTGAGGCTTTAGTTATCTTCTGTTCTGGTTTACTATCTTTATGCTGAGTTTTGCTCTCAGTATTGGGTTCAGCTTCATCCTGAATCATTGATAGCAAACAAGCTTCTTGGCTTTTTACATCATGGTTATCTCGATATTGTTCAAATGCTGCGATAGATAATTTGACTTTTTCTATTTCTCTACTAACTATTTCTGCTCTTAACTTTTTACTAACTTTGACACCAAGAGCTTTGATAGAATCAATGACTGATTCTTCTGTCTTATTCTTAGTTATTGTAGGAGAGGAAGTAGTTTTTTTTTCTTTAATTGGTGTGGTAATAGAGACTACTTTACTAGAGGGATTGGGATTGGTTAATTCTCTTAACTGAGTTCGCAGTCTTTCATTCTCATCTCTAATTTCATAGATTTCAGCTACATGACCTCTAAGAACTTCATTCTGGCGTTTCAGTTCTTTAATTTCCCCTTCTAGCTTACGAATTTTATCTTTAGCTACCTGATGTAAGGTTTTAAGACTGTGAGGTCTATCTTTTCCTTCTGGCTCTTCTAAGGAATTAAGAGTAGTTTCTTTTTTCTGTTGAAGTTCGTGAATGTAAGCTTTAATCTCATCCCACTTGTAGAGATAGGAAATAGAACAACCAGCAACAGTAGCGATATTTTTAAAAGTAAGAGGTTTCTTTTGCTTCTGAATTTCAGCAATTGCTTTTAATACCTGCTCTTTCTTCTGTTCCTTTCTAGACGCTTGAGTACGACGGAGAACTTCAGCTTGTTTTTCCCGATTAACCATTAGACAACCTCCTAAGTTCGGGTAGCCATTTATCCATCGCTTCGATAGTGGATTTAGCTTCTTCCCTTACTAATTCTGCACCTGCTGTTTCGGCTTCAGTCAGTCTTTGTTGTTCTCCCTGATATTGGCGTTCGTAGAGGGGTAATTTACCCGTACTGGGACGAAAACTAGAACAGCCATAGCATTTAGGAAAAAGGTTAACGGGACAGGGTGTTTTTGGGTCTAAAGCGCAATGTCCGTAAACTACTAAGCGAGGTGCGATTTCTAAATCTAACTCGTGGGCTTTGGGGTTTTTGAGTAAACTTTCTGGTAGAGATTGCCAGGGTAGAAACTTGTTGTCGGGATTCATCAGAAGTTCCTGAAATGGCAAATCTACCTCTGCTATTTGTTCTCTAGTGGGTGGTGCATAATGTTGAAAAGTGGTGTTACTACTTTTGTGGTCTGCATATAACTGTGCTGCTTCTATGCCATATTTAGTGCGAACTTCTTGTAAGCGACTGTGACGGGTAATTTTTCCAGTGAAATAAGGTTTTTGTCCGTTAGCGTCTAAGACATTTTCATTTTCAATCAGCATCCGAATGATACGAACCATTGGATTCCTATCAGCAGCTGAGATAGGAGGCTGAAGTAAAGGTCTAATATTTGGGAAAGTTGGATATGATGCTTGCCTAATTGTACGGAATTGACAAAATAGATAAGAATAGTCTTCGTCAAAAACTTTTCTAATCCACTGCTGCTGTTCTTCTATTACTTTTCTTATCTTTCGACTAGCAGGTATTTTGTGCCATCGTTTTGTTTTATGTTGGAAAAATTTGATATACCACTTACCATTCTCTTCTACTAGGCAATCAAAAGTTAACCGACAAACATCTGTTGGTCTGGCAGCAATATAAGCTTGAACTAAATAGTGACGAGCAATAGGTTCAGGTATTTTATCTAAATGCTGTTTAATAGATTTACGGGTTATTTCATCTAACCAATCGGCATCATTTTTATTTTTTTTCAAGAAATCACGATTACGAATTAAAGATAGTGTTTCTAAGTTTAGCCATTCAAAAAAGTTTCTTAAAATAGCTAACTTACTGTTAATAGTAGAGTTTTTGTTATTTTTACAACTATCTAAAAATTGAAATACTAGATTTCGATTTAACTCAAATTTATTGTTTAAGTTAAATAGAGTAATTAATTCTCCAAGCTGTCTTAAAGTTGTCGTTACTGCTACTAATTTTCCCGTACAAGACCATAGTTTTGTCTTTAATAGATAATGCAAATATTTTTTTACTTCTTGTCGATACCAATCTGGATTTATTGATTGAAAGTTAAGTGTTTCGTTTTGGGGATTTTCATAAAAATGTTGTAAATACCAGGTATCTTCATCAAAGCAAAATGGACGTAATTTCCTTTCCATTTGATTGCTCATCCAGCTTTGCGGTTCTCTTGAATTAGGATTAAACTTAATTTGGCAAAAATGACATCTACACCTGTCACTAGCTATTTTGTATATCCATCCTTTTTGACCATTATTTCCAATCTCATTACAAAGAAAATTAGGACATTCTAGGTTAGGAAGATAATTACATATATAAATGGGAACAGGACAAGTGAGATTTGTGTATTTATTACAATAATTACACTGTAAGTTCAATTTAGAAACTGAACTACTACAATAATGATATTTCGTCAGCTTACCTTTATTACAATAAGGACAACTGTATTCGTTATGATATTCACAATTCCAATTAACTTTGAGAATACTTTCTAAAGTTTGATGATTTGAAACTGGCAAATGTTTTTTTAGTAACTGTTGGCTCAAACCAGTGATTTTTTTACAATTTTTGCAACGAACTTGCAACTTACAAATAGCACTTTTTTTATGACAAAAAGTTGTAATTTTTCCTATTTGGCAATGTGGACAGTTAAATTCTCCATTGTATTCTTTGTTCCAATCTACCTCTAATTGTCCATACAAAGTAGGATGACTTGAAATAGGAGGGCGTTTTGATTCAAAAATATTTTGAGTCAAACCAATATTTTTTTTACAAGCTCTACAATAAACTTTTAATTTACAAAGAGAACTTTCTTGATAGTGAAAAGTTGTAATTTTTCCTATTTGGCAATGTGGACAGTTAAATTCTCCATTGTAT
>CAYXWE010000063.1:0-10268 GCA_964468145.1 uncultured Pleurocapsa sp. | reverse complement strand
ATAAACAAAACATACCAACCTTTTAGGAGAAACATACAATGTCTAAAATTCAACTTGAGCAATTAAACTCTTCAGAATTAGAAGTACTAAACAGCGAAGCAACTAGCGAAGTCGTAGGTGGATGGTACGGTTACTGGGGTGGCTACCGTAGCTACTCTAACTACTCTAGCAAATTCGCAGCAGTGAGCCAAGGAAATGTTAACTCCAACAACCAAGTAGCTTTTGGTGGCGGTGCATTTTCCAACACTAGCAACTTCAACAGCAACAACCAAAGCAATAGCGTCAATATTTCTCAGTAAGGCTAACTAACATTCATCAGTAAAACTAAAAGGTAGTGTAGCAGCACACTACCTTTTAATATGGTTTTATACTGAATCCGAAAGCTAGATAATTTTTGATATCTCCAGAGCTATTTGTGTCGCACCATTTTTAGCTAGTTTTTCAGTTTTGCGGGGGGGTATCAAATCTTGATGTAAAAAGTTCCAGTCTCCCTGATAAAATTCTTCTTTAGGAATAATTTGGTGCAAAGAATAATCTTGGATAGCGTCGAGTAAAACTTCTGCTTCAGCAAAGCCATCACGAGTTAAAGAAACAATTGGTAAGTCGTAGCACAGAGCTTCAGAAAAAGTGCTATAACCTGGTTTAGAAACTATTCTGCCACAGATCGGCATAAAATCTAAAGGGCGTAGAGTGTCGTCTGTAACCTCGAACAAATTGGGTAAATCTGGTGCAGCGCGATCGAAAGTAATGAATTGCCACTCAGGAAAATATTGTAGATTTTGATAGGGAATTGACTGCAACCCCAAACCACCAAAGGTTAGTAGAACTGTTTGATTTCGAGGCGCGTTCAAATTAAACTTGTGTTTTATTTCTGTTTCGCTATAACGATTGCTTGCTCCTGTTAAACCCGTATCGGTAATATTCGCAAAAGCACTCATCGGTTCGGCTAAAGGCAAGCGAAACAGGCGATCGCTTTGACTGTAATGGTTCTCAATCCATGCTACTATTTCAGCGAAATCAGCCCCCCAATGGCGATAAATAAAGTCCCAGCCAAAATTACTCATCATCCAGCAAGGGACACCCGCAGCATGGGCAATGGGAGCAGCTAAAGCGGGAATATCGGCTAAAACGAGCTTGACATTACGATCGCGAATATAATTGGCTTCTTCGGTAATAATATTTTGCGAATCGGCAATAATACTCTGCATTTTACTCAAAGTTGCCTGCTTGTCCATAGTCAGACTATCACTTTGAATGACCCCCACATCGAAGATGCGCTGACGATAGACAAAATCTCCCCTAATGTAGGATTTTAGCAACCACTGGGGGGCGACTGTGACAAAAATCAATTTAATATCGGGGCGTAGTTGGCGTAGTTTTTCGGCTACTGTTGCTGCCCGTACAGCATGACCGAAACCGTGACTCGTAATGGCGATATAGATGGCAGGTTGGGACATTTATCAAGTATCAATAATTAATGATTAATTATTAATGATTAATTATTTACTGTCCAACATAGCGATGTAAAAAACTTTCCAAAGATTCCATTTTTAGCCCAAAGGTTGATTCTAAGCGGGCAATTTCATCATGAGTGCAGAAAAATTCGTGAGCCAATAGCGTCCGCAACGTACCCAAAGATTTATTTAACTGGGGATTAATTAAACCAACACCCATTCTCAAACCATCAAATAATTCTAATGGTGGATTGATAACAATCGGCTCGCGTTTGAATAAGCGAGAGAAGATGCGCGGAATATCTTCTCGTTTAAGAGTATCTGGCCCTCCTACAGCAAAAATTTGGTTTTTGGCAGCCTCAACTTCACAAGATGCGATCGCAATTTTGGCTAAGTCATCAGTGCTAACTATTGACGAGCGATTGTTTTGATCGCCAATAGAAAAATAAATTCCTGTATCGCGAAATCTTTCTGCTAGAGGAATGAGATTGTTAGCAAATCCTGAAGGTCGCAAGATAGTATAGTTTAAACCGCTAGAGATCAGATACTTTTCTACCTCTCGTTTGGCTTTGAAAGTAGTAGACTGATAGCCGCGATCTGCCCCTAAAACTGAAATGAAAGTGAAATGTTCCACATCATTAGCGATCGCATTATCGATTAAGTCAATATTAGCTCTATAGTCTAAAGCCTGAGCATCACTCCCTGAACCATGACTGCTAATGATATATTTAACACCACGACAGGCTTTAGTAATGTCTCTTTCTTGTTTTAGATCGCCAATAAACATTTGCGCACCGCGATCTTCCAACTCACCAAAGCTGGAAGATAAACGTACAAAAGCTCTTACTAGCCGATCGTTTTCTCTTAATTGCCTAACAATTCTCCTTCCTAAAGATCCTGTTGCGCCAGTTACTAGATACATTTTATTAATTGCTAATTACTAATTACTAGTTTAGATATTTTTAAATTGCTTGCCGACAACACTGACCAACAAATCTCTAGGGACTAGTCTTGGTAGGTTAACAATTAATTGATTAGCAAAGCCTCCCACTACAGCAGTAGATTGACCTTTTTCCAATGCTTGTAATGTTTCTCGCACCACTTTTTCGGCTGAAGCCATAGTCATACCATTAAGTCCTGTGGCAGAATTGGGAAAATCAGCGCGATCGTAAAATTGGGACTCGGTAGGCCCTGGACAAGCAACTAAAATATTAACTCCAGTATCTTTATTTTCTGCCCAAAGTGCTTCACTAAAATTGAGAATAAAGGCTTTACTGGCAGCATATACAGACATATAGGGAATGGGTTGAAAACCTGCAATAGAAGCAACATTGATAATTGCACCATTACCTCTTTGCTGCATCAAAGGTAAAAATAATCCCGTCAATTCAACTACCGCAGCTATATTGAGTTGAATCATAGCCATTTGTTTTTCTAAAGGGCGATCGCTAAATGTCCCATAATCGCCAAAACCCGCATTATTAATCAGCATATCTACCGTCATTTCCTTAGCTCGAACCAGATCGAAAACAGTTTTTCCTGCCGATGGCTCGGTCAAATCTTGAACAATTACCTCTGTTTGTACCTGATATTTACTGGTTAAATTAGCAGCAAGCAGATCCAACTTATCTTGAGATCGCGCTACCAGAATTAAATTATGATTTTTCTGAGCTAACTCTTGGGCAAATGTCTCCCCAATTCCCGAAGATGCCCCTGTAATTAAAGCTGTTTTCATACAACAAACCAATTTACTAGTTTGTTACATATCTTAACCCAGTATCAATTGTTGCAGTATGGCTCAAAAGAATGATATTTACTTATTTTTCATTACTTATTACTTATTGCTCATCCCTCACTTAGTCTGGATACCAAAACATTCCTTTAATACCTTCGGGATCGAGGATAAAACCTAGTCTCTGATAAAACTGAACCACCTGAGGATCGGCAAATAAAGTAATGTTACTAATGTCTTCATTGCGCAACTGAGTAATCGTATATTTCATCAATGCCTTACCCAACCCTTGTCCTTGAAAAGTAGGGTCTACTACCACATCCCAAATAGTTGCATTAAAAGCATGATCGGAAGTAGCTCTAGCAAAGCCAATCAAACGACGCTTTTGGTTTTTGACTTCCCACATCGAAACTACCAAAAAACTATGATTTATGGCTTTTTTAACTTTTCGCAAAGGACGACGAGCCCAACCAACGCGATCGCAAAGTTCCTCTAGTTCATAAAGATCGAGGTCGCGATCTGTGCTAAAAGAAATTTGAGAGCGATCGCCATCTTGACTACTTTGATTTAATTGTCCATTACTAGATTCAGTAGTTTCTGATGTTGCTACTGTATCGGAATTGCTGAATAATTTTTTCCAAAAGACCATGCGAGTATGGCTTTACTGATTTGCGTTTTTTTAAGGGATATTTTTATATATCTTAGTTATATTAATCTATTTTTAGACCCAAAAGTATTCCGATCGCGAAAACTATAATTTTACTAATTGGTAACTTCTCTTTTCAAACTAAATCGATGATTGCAATTTTTCAGTAATAATTGAGACAATAGGCAAGACACAAAACCTTGGGAAGATAATGATACGATAAAAAAATGTCATCGATCGATATATTGGAAACGCCTCATACTTACGAGCTAACCCCATCCGTGGCCAACTCCGAACAGCCTGTATTAGTGTTTGTTCATGGTTGGCTTTTAAGCCGTCACTATTGGCAGCCAATAGTACATTTATTGCAATCACACTATCAATGTTTAGTTTATGATGCCAGAGGTTTTGGCGATTCGGCAACGAGAATCGATAATTCTCAATTCCAAGATCGACCCAGAGGTTATAGTCTTGGTGCTTATGCCCAAGATTTACAAGATTTACTCAAAAATCTCAAAATTGAACGAGCTTGGATTATCGGTCACTCTCTAGGGGGTAGCGTTGCCTTATGGACGGCAGATCTTTACCCTGAAGTTGTTGAAGGGGTAATTTGCCTCAATGCAGGGGGTGGAATCTATCTCAAAGAAGAATTTGAACGCTTTCGCAATGTTGGCAAGCAGTTAGTCAAGTTTCGCCCCCGCTGGTTGCAGTACATACCATTCCTGAATATATTGTTTTCGCGCATGATGGTGGCTCGACCTTTGGCAATAAAATGGGGTCATCAACGAATAATAGACTTTATCCAGGCAGATGAAGCAGCAGCTTTAGGGGCATTATTAGAATCAACAACCGAAGCAGAAGTGCATTTATTGCCCCAATTGGTATCTCGTCTAGAGCAACCAGTATATTTTATTGGTGGAGATAAGGATAAGGTGATGGAAGCAAAATATGTCAACCATCTCGCTAGCTTTCATCCGCTATTTTCGTCTCCTGAAAGCAATGTTTTTATGATTGCTAACTGCGGTCATCTGGGGATGGTAGAAGCTCCCAATGAAGTAGCAGAAATCATTACTAAGGTTTTGAATAAATATAAAAAAGTAAACGAATAATGAGGAGATAGGAGTAGTGCAGTGCAGTCTCCCCCATCTCCTCATTACCCCTCACCCTATCTCCCTATCTTCTAGTCTTGATAAGCTTCCATTCCCACACAAGAACAGACTAAATTGCGATCGCCATAGGCATTATTGATTCTGCCTACAGGTGTCCAAAATTTATGTTCTTTTGTCCAGGGTGCTGGATAAGCTGCCTGTTCGCGACTATAAGAATGATTCCAATCGCCACAGAGCAAAGATTCTGCGGTGTGGGGTGCATTTTTTAGCGGGTTATCATCAGGATCTATTTCCTCGTCGGCGATCGCTTTTGCCTCAGCATAAATAGCTAACATGGCATCACAATAGCGGTCTAGCTGTTCGATTGATTCGCTTTCGGTGGGTTCAATCATCACCGTACCAATTACAGGCCAAGATACTGTAGGGGCATGAAAACCAAAGTCCATTAGTCTTTTGGCTACATCATCTACTTCTACCTTTGCTTGTTTTTTTAGAGGGCGCAAATCGATGATACATTCGTGTGCCACAAAGCCCGATTCCCCTTTAAATAATACGGAGTAGCAAGGCTCAAGACGTTTTGCCATATAGTTAGCATTGAGAATAGCGATCTTAGTGGCTTGAGTCAAACCCTGAGATCCCATCATGGCAATATACATCCAAGAAATAACCAAGATACTGGCACTACCCCAAGGTGCAGCCGATATTGACCCAATAGGTTCGGCAGTTTCAGGAGTTGTGGGAGTCGCGGGAAGAAACGGTACAAGATGAGGCATGACTCCAATTGGCCCGACTCCAGGACCACCACCACCGTGGGGAATACAAAATGTTTTGTGTAAATTAAGATGGCAGACATCTGCCCCAAAATCTCCAGGGCGACATAAACCCACCTGGGCATTCATATTTGCCCCATCCATATATACCTGTCCGCCAAATTGATGCACAATATCGCAAATATTTTTAATCCCAGCTTCAAATACCCCGTGAGTTGAAGGATAAGTCACCATTAAAGCTGCAAGATTGTCTTGATGTTTTTCGGCTTTAGTTTGTAAATCTTCTATGTCTATGTTGCCGAAGCGATCGCATTTTATGGCGACAACTTTCATGCCACACATTACCGCACTGGCAGGGTTGGTACCGTGGGCAGATTCGGGAATCAGACAGATATTACGGTGAGATTCGCCTCGAAACTGATGATATTGACGAATCACCTGTAATCCTGCATATTCTCCTTGAGAGCCTGCATTAGGTTGTAGAGAGATACCTGTAAAGCCCGTAATCTCTGCCAACCATTCTTCTAACTCTTGAAATAGCTGCTGGTAGCCCTTGGCTTGCTCTAATGGTGCAAAGGGATGAATATTACCAAACTCAGACCAAGTTACGGGAATCATCTCCGCAGTGGCATTCAGCTTCATGGTACAAGAACCCAAAGGAATCATGGAAGTAGTTAAGGATAAATCTTTGGTTTCTAGTTGATGAAGATAGCGCAACAATTCTGTCTCGGAATGATAGCGGTTAAATACCACATCGGTTAAATATTCACTAGTCCTGATATATTGCTGACTAATATTTGACGGTTGACTATTGACTAATTTGTCAATGTCAAAGGGTAATTCTCTCCCATCGGCAAAGATTTGCCACAGATCGATTAAGTCGGCAACAGTTGTCGTTTCATCTAGAGATATACCCACTGCATTGTCATTTAACCAGCGCAAGTTAATTTGCTTTTGGGCTGCAGCTTCAATAATTTCTGTTGCAATACCTTCTTTTTCTACCCGAACCGTATCAAAAAACTCTGATGAAGCAATACTGTATCCCAGTTGTGATAAGCCTGCTGCTAGAGTTGCCGTAAGTCGATGAACTCTTCGAGCGATCGCTTTAATTCCTGCTGCACCGTGATACACCCCATACATCGAAGCAATTACCGCGAGTAGAACTTGGGCGGTACAAATATTACTGGTGGCTTTTTCTCTCCTAATATGTTGCTCTCTGGTTTGCAATGCCAAACGTAAAGCAGGCTTGCCATTAACATCTTTAGAAACGCCAACAATACGCCCTGGTACTTGTCTTTGATATTTTTGTTTGGTAGCAAAATAAGCTGCATGGGGGCCACCATAACCCAAGGGTACGCCAAATCTTTGGGTACTACCCACAGCAATATCTGCCCCAAATTCCCCAGGAGGAGTCAATAAAGCCAAGCTAAGAATATCCGCTGCCACTGTAGCTAGGGCTTTTCCTTCGTGGACGCGCTCGATAAACTGACTATAATCTTGAATTGTTCCGCCAGTAGTAGGATATTGCAGCAATGCCCCAAATATAGGCTTATTAAATTCAAACTCGGCATAATTACTGATAATTACTTCGATACCTAAAGGTAAAGCCCTGGTTTTAATTACTTCAATGGTTTGAGGATGACAACCTTCATCGACAAAAAAAGCATTAGCTTTAGTTTTACACAAGCCATAACTCATGCTCATCGCTTCTGCTGCTGCTGTCCCTTCATCTAGCAAGGAAGAATTAGCAATTTCTAACCCCGTCAATTCAATAACCATAGTTTGAAAGTTAAGCAAGGCTTCGAGTCTTCCTTGGGCAATTTCTGCTTGATAGGGAGTGTAGGAAGTATACCAGCCAGGATTTTCCAATACGTTACGCAGAATCACAGGGGGGGTAATACAGTTAGAGTAACCCATACCGATAAAAGAACGATACACTTGATTTCGTGAGGCGATCGCTTTTAATCTAGTCAAGGCTGCAGACTCGCTTTTAGCTTCAGGCAGTTGCAATGGTTTAGCCAGACGAATCGCTGGAGGAATAGTTTGATTAATTAATTCGTCTAAGCTAGATACACCCAAAACTTTTAACATTCGATCTACCTGAAATTTATCTACTCCAATATGGCGATCGGCAAATGATAAGGTGTGTTTGGTAACGGAATGTATTTTATTTGCTCGAACTTTTGCAGTTGAATACTCCGTAGCAGAGTTTAAGTTAACCATATTAATCAAAGTATCGATTTTTTCTAGATAAAAAAATAGTGGCACACCATCCCTTTTGTTGAGGCGACCACTCGGCTTATGGATTTGTAATAAAGGTTAACAAATTTTACTAACTAAGAGAAACCATTATTGTTAAATCGATTACCAATTATCGGTTAGTATGACTTCTTTAGCCAATCAAGCAAGTCATTTTAAAAGATTTTCAACTTGGCAGTACATACCAACTATTATCGTTCTGCGTCTGAGGCAATAACTCTAGGCTACTTTTGACCCCAGTTTTTTGGCACAGAGAGGTCAAATCTTTCAAAGTTTCTAACCTAGCAGACAATTCGCTAAAGGTATCGAGATATTCTGCTACTGCTACTTGCTGGTATACCCAATTTCGATCGAATTTTGTAGCGTAAGACATTTGAAATTCAACGGCAATATCATCTTGCTTTTCTTGTTTTTTGTCCAAAGATAAATTGCGATCGCTTGGCGAAATATGGGCAATCCTATTTACTCTTTCTTGACTAATATGTTCCTTGAATACAGGGGCGGTAAATCGGTAGGCTGTATTTAGTTCCGAACCTTGGGTTTTCAATAAATTATCCGTCCATTGTTCTGCATTTTGTTTTAATCTAGGAACTTCTAAAGCAAGTAACTCTTCTGCCTCCTCAAACATTCCTACTTCTAATAGTAAATGTGCTTCTGTCGCTGTAGCTACAGCCCATCCCTGAGTAGCGATATCAGCCAATAACATTTTTTGAGGTTCTAATTCGGGGCTAATTTGTAATACCTGGTCAGACATGACCATACGTACTTTGGAAGCAACTTTTAAGGCTGACTTAACAGAAGTATCGGGAAAACGACCTTTATCGATCAATTCCGCACGTAATTCGGCGATTTCTTGGATTAAAATTGTGCGATGGAGTTGGTTTATAGCATCAGCAAGTTTAATTTGCCCTTGTCGATTTTCTTGTACCAATAAATGTAAATATGCTAGTTGTCCAGATAGGGCATCCAAACGTTCGTCAATATTTTTAAATCCAACCTTCATTGACTGCTGAATTTTACCCAAAGAAGTTTGGATTTTGTGTAGTTTATAACCCATATAAGCAAATCCCACCGCACTAATGCCAATATTTATTACGCTAGCCCCTGCTGCTATTTGAGACATTTGTAAAATTGAGGGCAGTACTCGTTGAATTTGGTTTAGCTTATTGATAGCAATACCATGACCAACTGCGTTCGTAGCCGAATTGATACTTCCTAAAATGGGATTAGTAGCAACAGACATTAGATTATTTGTTAATCCTGGAGACTCTACTAAATGGCGAACAATTTGACCCGTTGCTGATTCCCTGATGACACCGCCGTGTCTAGTTAAAGTTCCATTAATTAAACCTTGAATTATGGCAGGATCTTTAATTAAAAAAGTAGGATTAATTATCATCGAGATTATCTCAAGTTAGCGACTGTAAAACTCTGTATTTTCATAAGCTTTACACGATAATCTAGGGGAGACTGTGACTTGAGGAGATCGCTTTCCTAATTCGATAAAGGCATCCCGACGATCCATTGGATTAAGATCAGGATAAAATCTAGAATCGTTTTCATCTAGTTCTATTGTAACAAAATTAACATCATATTCAGATGCTGCTGTAACTGGGTTACAATTGTCTAATTCTTGTTTAATTTGCGACTTATTAAATTTACGCTTTGTTCCAATCCATAAACCTTGAGTTGCACCGTATAGTTGGGAACTATCTTCTGGTTGCAAATAACTATTATTTTTTAATGAATGAATCAAATCTTGATAGCGATCGCTTTTTATCAACAAAGCTAAAATATGTTTTTCTTTAATCGGAGAAATTTGGTTAGAGTAATTAGTCGTTTTACTTTTAGATTTAAGATTAGAATTACCACCTTTTTTCTTTAAAAAATAAAGTAATAAGCCTACACCTGTAAGAATAAAAGCTATAAATAATACTGACTTTATCGACATATCTTTTTTGGTCTCCTTTATGTTGTAGTAAAAATCAGTTCTGGAAATACGATCTAACCTTCTAATGAAATTACCAAAACCTTGAGTAGCTCTTTTATCTGTAATTACCAAAAGACTCCGATATAATTCTAGAGCCTTGCCCAATACAGTATTATTATGTATCCACTCACGTTGATTTATAATAATTTCTTTGGATACTTGAGGAAAGTATTTTTCTAAAGACAGTTCGACGCACCACGAAATGATAGCTTCATCTAAATTTGTATTTCTTTTATCTTCAGCAAGTCTATCTAAAACAAAATTAAACTTTTCCATTAGAGTAAAAGGAGTTAAAGGATAGTTTACTT
>CAYXWE010000062.1:0-10302 GCA_964468145.1 uncultured Pleurocapsa sp. | reverse complement strand
TGCAGTAAGTTATTACTTACAAAAATAATTTGAAAAAATCGATTTACTTTTTATTTATTATCCGCTTCTAATTTAGCTTTACGTTCGCTGTGGCGATCTGTTAAATAATCTACCTTATCTCGCAAGAGTAGGGTAAATTTATAAAGTTCTTCCATCACATCGACTACTCTATCCCTGTAAGGAGAATCTTTCATCGTTCCATCTTCATGAAATTCTTGATAAGCTTTAGCGACGGAAGATTGATTGGGAATGGTAAACATTCGCATCCATCTACCCAAAATTCTTAGGGTATTAACTGCATTAAAAGACTGCGAACCACCGCTTACCTGCATTACGGCTAGAGTTTTTCCTTGAGTCGGTCTAACCGAACCAATTGATAGAGGTATCCAATCTATTTGATTTTTCAAGATACCCGTAACGTTACCGTGCATTTCGGGGGAAGACCAGACTTGACCCTCCGACCATTGACTTAACTGGCGCAATTCTTGTACTTTGGGGTGAGTTTCTGCAACCTGTCCCCGCAATGGTAGTTCGTGGGGATGAAAGAATTTTACCTCTGCACCCATATCAGTAATAATTCGGGCTGCTTCTTCTGCTACCAAACGGCTATAGGAACGTTCTCTTAACGAACCATAGAGAAATAAAATTCGTGGGGGATGGTCGAAACTAGTCATCGATACTTAATTATGAGTATATGAAGGACGAATAATTATTTTATTGTCCATTATTTCTCTGCGTTATCCTAGAAAAATCTTTAATTTGGCATAAATCCCATGAAAACCGCCTGGTCAACTATTATGCTTACAAAGCCACAAATACTTCAGTGGTCGAAAGGTAGCTATCTCTATTGTTTGGTTGGTTGGTTGTCTGACTGGCGACGAGGGAGTTGGTTGCTGCAATATGCAGAAGCGATCGCAGCTTGCTTAATTGGTATAATTTTTATCCTCGCACCTTTTGTCTCTACTGCTTTAATTGGTTTTTTATTAATTGCTGCTGCTGCTTACTGGGTATTGATTACTGTTTCTTCTCCCCAAAAAGTCGCCATTACTCCAATACATATTGTGGTTTTCTTCTACTGGTGTGTGGCAACAGTGGCTACTGCTTTTTCTCCAGTTAAATCCGCAGCCTTTAATGGTTGGGTAACTTTGACTCTATATTTAGTTTTATTTGCCTTGGCTGCTCAAATATTGCGATCGCCCAAATTATCTAACTGGATTATTACCAGCTATTTATTAACTTCTCTTATAGTTAGTGCTTATGGAATACGTCAAGAGTTTTTTGGGGTGCAGCAGCTTGCTACTTGGAACGATCCTAATTCTGCTTTGGCTAATGATACTAGGGTATATAGTTATTTAGGCAATCCTAATTTATTGGGGGGATATCTCTTAAGCGCGATCGCTTTAAGTATCGCTGCAGTGTTTGTCTGGCGCGGTTGGATTCAAAAAACCCTAGCAGCAATTATGGCAATAATGAATTCTGCCTGTTTGTATTTTACTGATAGTCGTGGTGCGTGGTTGGCAATGGCAGTCTTAATCGGTGCATTACTACTGTTATTTTACTTTTGGTGGCAGAAATATTTACCCCGCTTCTGGCAAGTATGGTTATTACCGTCAGTGTTTGGTAGTCTGGCAGGATTATTTATCGTAGCGTTTATTTCTGTCGAACCTTTAAGAATTAGACTGTTGAGTATTTTTGCAGGTAGAGAAGATAGTAGTAATAATTTCCGCATCAATGTTTGGGAAGCCTGTTTTAAAATTATTAAAGACTATCCCCTGATTGGTATTGGCCCTGGAAACGATGCTTTCAATCAAATCTATCCCCGCTATATGAACTCGCGCTACCCCGCCCTCAGTGCCTATTCGGTGTATTTAGAACATATTGTAGAAATGGGCTACATTGGCTTTGGCTGCTTTTTATGGTTAATTACCGTAACGATAAATCATGGAGTGAGGCAACTTACTCGCCTGCGTCGAAATAAAAATAAAAGGGGCATCTATCTCATTGCTGCGATCGCAGCAACTGCCAGTCTGGGTTTTCACGGTTTTGTCGATACTGTTTGGTATCGTCCGCAAATTAATACTGTTTGGTGGCTGATGTTAGCTATCATCGCTAGTTTCTATGATGATTATCGTTTTAATGAACAATAAATATTGAACATTGAATATTTAGGTTTCAAGCCTACTTTCAAAGAAATGCTAAATGCTAAATGTCGTGACGCGCTTTGATTGATTGTCGCAAAAACCAGTATAAATTACCGTAACAACCGTATATCAATGTTTTACCCCGTGGTAAATACGAAAAAAGTAGTGTTGTAATCCCTTATAGTGCGGTCAAATAAATTCTTAGATAATGCAATTAGAGAGAAGTCCCGCAAATGGATAACAAAGCCGATGGCGACTTCACAAATGTTGTTTTAACTATTTTGGGAATGAAAACTAAATCCATTTCACAAACTGCTTACAATACTTTCACGGATTATCTTAAATCTGGACAAGTCCAAGAAGTAATTATTAGATCGAGCAAAATTGAATATCAATTAAAGTTAGAATTTGGCGGTCAACGTTATCAAACTTCCATAACTCAACCCCAACAAGATTTAGTTACATTACTCGAAAGTTACAACGTCAAGTTTAATATCGTCAACGACAATTCCGAGTTTGCTAGTAGCCTCATTGCTATGTTGCTTTCTTCGGGATTACTAATTGGTGCATTAGCCTGGATTGCCAAATTTTCCACAGAAAATGGCGGTATGGGTATTGGCACGAACGTTGGTAAAAGCAATGCCAAGGTTTATCAAAATGGTACAACAGGTATTACCTTTGCAGATGTGGCGGGAGTAGATGAAGCCAAACAAGAATTACAGGAAGTGGTTGATTTTCTGCAAAATGGCGATAAATACCGTCGCATCGGCGCAAAAATTCCCAAAGGAGTATTATTAGTAGGCCCTCCTGGAACGGGCAAAACCTTGCTAGCCAAAGCAGTAGCAGGGGAAGCGGGCGTACCTTTTTTGAGTATGTCTGGTTCGGAATTTGTCGAACTATACGTTGGTGTAGGTGCATCCAGAGTCAGAGATTTGTTTAATAAAGCCAAACGTCAAGCACCCTGTATTATTTTTATCGATGAATTAGATGCGATCGGTAAGTCTCGCGGTAATAACCCCAATGGCGGTAATGACGAGAGAGAACAAACTTTAAATCAACTCTTGACTGAAATGGATGGTTTTGATGGTAACGAAGGGGTAATTTTAATCGCTGCTACTAACCGCCCTGAAATCCTCGATCCTGCCTTACGTCGTCCTGGTAGATTTGACCGTCAAGTACTAGTAGATCGTCCCGATAAGAGTGGCAGACTAGAAATCCTTAAGGTTCATAGTCGTCGGGTAATGTTGGGCGAAAATGTAGACCTTACCGCTATTGCTACTCAAACCGCTGGTTTTGCTGGTGCAGATCTGGCTAACCTGGTTAATGAAGCTGCCTTGTTGGCTGCCCGTAACAACCGTCAAGCAGTATTAATGGCAGATTTTGATGAAGCCATAGAAAGAGTTGTGGCAGGACTCGCCAAGCGATCGCGCATCCTTTCCCCTTTGGAACGTCAAACTGTAGCCTATCACGAGGTAGGTCATGCTTTGGTAGGGGCTTTAATGCCTGGAGGCAATAAGGTATCGAAAATTTCTATTGTTCCTAGAGGTTTAGGCGCATTGGGCTACACCATGCAAACCCCAGAAGAGGATCGTTTTTTAATCTTAGAAGACGAACTGCGGGGCAAAATTGCTACTCTATTAGGCGGAAGGGCAGCAGAGAAAATCGTCTTTAACAAAATTTCTACAGGGGCTAGCGACGATATTCAAAAGGCCACGGAATTAGCAGAAAAAGCCATAACTCAATATGGCATGAGTCAAGATTTAGGCCCCATTGCCTTTGCTAAAAACAATGCTCAATTCCTCCAAGGGACTACCTCCAGACGTGCTGTAAGTGGCGAAGTTACCGCCGAGATCGATCGCCTGGTCAAGCAAAACATCGATCGCGCCTATGAATTAGCCGAGAAAATCTTAAAACTCAATCGCGGTTTATTAGAGTCAACCACTCAAACTTTACTAAAACAAGAAGTACTAGAGGGCAAACAACTACAAAATATTTTGGCTCAAGTTAAAGCGGTAGAGGATTTACAACAATTTTTGATGTCGTTCTAATTAATTTTTGCTAAATCGCGTAAAAACAACTAGAAAAATAAGCATCAACGATCTAATACTCGTAAATTTACTGTTGTATTTTGACTCGAAAAAATAGATGATTGACTTTACTACTAAATAAAGGAATCATCTATTCAAATTTATTTTAAGCTGTTGGACTAACTCTAAGCTCGCTTCAAAGTAGAACCAACTTCATTTTCTTGCTCCAGAACCCAGTTTGCCGACTGGGTTTTTTTTTATTCGTTTCTATTAAAAAATATTGTAGCTTACAATACATAATAATCGCCAGGGACTACTTTGCCTAACAGGAAAGTTTTTGTTTTTGGGTTTTGATTTCTAGATAAACTAACAAAGCATTGATATCCGCAGGATTTACCCCACCAATGCGGGTAGCTTGACCGACTGTTAGGGGCTTGACCTGATTCAATTTTTCTCTGGCTTCCATACGCAAGGTTTCTACCGTTAGATAATCCAAATCTTGAGGTAACTTTTGTCTGGTATGTCGAATTATTTGGTCGATTTGAGTCTGCTGGCGTTTGATATAGCCAGAATATTTAATATCAATTTCTGCCCCTTCTTGTTCGACTAGATCCAATTCGGGATTATTTAGCTGATGTTTTTGGAGATTGCTGTAATGGAAGCCAGGACGACACAGCAATTCTGCCAGAGTAATCGAGCCTTTTATTTTGTGTTCTGTCTCTTGGGCGATCGCCACACCGACAGGATCTCTTTCTTTGATTCGCGTCTTGTAGAGTCGTTCTTTTTCTGCAGCGATCTTAGTTTGCTTCTCGGTGTATAACTGCCACCTGCGATCGTCAATCAAACCTATTTCTCGACCCAAGGGAGTCAGACGGCGATCGGCATTATCCGAGCGTAAAATTAGCCGATATTCCGAACGACTCGTGAGCATTCTATAGGGTTCGCGCAAGTCTTTGGTACAAAGATCGTCAATTAATGTACCCAAGTAACTTTGTTCGCGAGAAAAGATTACTTCTGGTTCGCCTCTAACAAACCTTACTGCATTAATTCCCGCTACCAAACCTTGACCTGCTGCTTCTTCGTATCCCGTCGTGCCGTTAATTTGTCCCGCACTAAATAACCCCTCAATTTTTTTGGTCATCAGGGTAGGGTAACACTGGGTAGCAGGGAGGAAATCGTATTCTACTGCATAGGCAGGACGCAGCATCACGCAGTCTTCTAACCCAGGCAAAGTCCTAAGCATAGCTAACTGTAGTTTTTCGGGCAGTCCCGTAGAGAAGCCTTGAATATAAAGTTCGGGGATATCTCGACCTTCTGGTTCGATAAATATTTGATGACTTTCTTTGTCTGCAAAGCGTACGATTTTATCTTCGATACTGGGGCAGTAGCGGGGGCCTTTAGCATCTACCCAACCGCCGTATATAGGAGATAGATGGAGGTTATCCTGAATGATTTTGTGCGTCTGGGCAGTAGTACGAGTCATGTAGCAACTCATCTGCTCTCTTTCTACCCAAACTTCGGGGTCAAAACTAAACCACCGTACTTCCTCATCTCCTGGTTGGGGAGTCATTTTACTGTAATCTACCGATCGCCTGTCTACCCTAGCTGGCGTACCTGTTTTGAGTCTGCCCGTTTCAAAACCTAATTGATTGAGAGTGTCGGTCAAACCCGTTGCTGCAAATTCTCCCGATCGCCCCGCATCCATAGATTTGTTGCCAACCCAAATTTTGCCACCCAAGAATGTGCCTGTAGTAAGGATGACCGCCCTCGCAGCAAAACAAGTACCAAAGTAGGTTTCTACCCCTATAACTTCATCATTTTTGCCCAGTACCAAATCCGTCACCATGGCTTCGCGGATGCTCAAGTTTTCTTGATTTTCCACGATGTGCTTCATCACTACCGCGTATTCCCGTTTATCGGTTTGCGCCCGTAATGCCCAAACTGCTGGCCCGCGAGAAGCATTGAGGATTCGCTTTTGTAGATAGGTGCGATCGCTCACCTTGCCGATTTCTCCCCCTAAAGCATCAACTTCGTGGGCTAGCTGAGATTTTGCAGGACCGCCCACTGCAGGATTACAGGGTTGCCAGGCAATGCGATCGAGGTTAAGAGTTAGCATCAGGGTACGACAGCCCAATCTTGCTGCTGCCAATGCAGCTTCGCAGCCAGAATGTCCGCCACCGACTACAATAATGTCGAAGGCATCTTGAAAATCTACAGGATGGGATACGGTCATTTCATTCTTCTTTTATCATTCAAATAATTGTAACCCAGAGGGAGCTTGCATCGGGAGCATTCCATTTATTGAACTCGCGAACTCGCGAACATTAAACATTTTGAATATAACCCTATAGCAATCGGTCATCATTTATAAAAAGACCTAGTGACAAAGGACAAAGAACAAATAACATTCAAAACCAATATTCTTTCACAACTGGGATAGGATTGCTCTATCTATCTTTAGCAATAGATGGTTTTAAAATTTAAGTATTACTAATTATATAAAAACTTTATTTTCTACGTTTTAATCTCAGCCAAAGTACATTAAATATTGCCCTAAAGAGGGATTATTTTTTTTAAAGATAATGTGAATATGATTTAAGAAACACAAACACGTATTGATTAGTTTGGTTGGAGATAAATTTACTTTTTAACAACTATTAATCGATAAGTTCCCGATAAACATTCGGAGGAGATATTATGGATAACAATTTTTACAAACGCGCCACAGGTTTATTTTATAGTCGCGATGAGGCAGAAGCAGCAGTACGCGCCCTCAAACACGATGGTTATGACATGGATCGAGTATCTGTTATTGCTAGAGATGCGGATAAACTAGACGGTCATGAAACTACTGAAGATATCGGCAATAAAGCGGATGATGGTGCTGCTGCTGGTGCAGTAACTGGCGGTGCATTGGGCGGTATTACTGGCTTGCTAGTTGGTTTGGGTGCATTAGCCATTCCTGGTGTTGGGCCTATTTTACTAGCTGGTGCTGAAGCTACGGCGATCGCAACTACCCTAGCAGGTGCGGGTATTGGTGCTGCTGCTGGCGGTTTGATCGGTGCTTTGATTGGTTTGGGCATTCCCGAAGAAAAAGCAAAAATATACAGCGATCGCGTGTCTGGCGGTAGTTTCTTGGTCATAGTTAACGGCAACACTGCAGAAGTAGCCCGCGCTAAGGCAATTATGGAACGCAATGGCGTTGAAGAGTTTGGCATTTATGATGTTCCTAATGCGACACCTACCGCAGTTACAGAAGTAGATGAAGATATTAGAACCAGAACTGATATTGCAGACGAAGAGAAAATCAGACTTTATGAAGAACGTCTATTGGTAAATAAACAGCGTGAAAAAGCTGGTGACGTTTCTATCGGCAAGCGCGTTGAAACTGAAACCGCTAGCGTCGCCGTTCCCATAGAAAGGGAGCGAGTAGTCATCGAACGCACGGATGCTACTACTGAGACTGCGGTAACTCCTGGTGTGGCTAATTTTGCAGGCGGTACAGTTGCCGAAGTAGAAGTCTATGAAGAAAAAGCGGAAATAGACAAGCAAGCCTTTGTTCGCGAAGAGGTTCGGGTTCGCAAAGAGGTGGAAACTGAAACTGTAAGTGCTAGTGAAACTATTCGTCGTGAAGAGTTGGAAGTAGAAGCAGAAGGCGACGTTATCGAACGTTAAGCATCAAAGCACTAAGCATTGACGAGCGACCCTGCGTCGTCTTACGGCGCAAAGGAACGCGCGAGTTTAGCATTAAATGTTTAATGTTTAGTCCTCAGTGTTTGAGTTCCAGCACGGACATTATTGATAAGAAATAAGAAATAAAACAACATAATGAATAAACTAACAACACTTTTATTAGGCAGTACTTTACTTTTTGGTGCAGTAGGTTGCGATGTAGCCAGAACTAGTTCTAATGCGCCAGATTCTATAGACGGAAGTGTGGAAGAACCCGCACAGGTAGAAGAAACTCTAGAGGATGCCAACAGTGAAATTCGTCAAGATCAGTTGAGTTCTGATATTCGCGCTAGAGAGCAACGCAACGATATTGCAGGCAGTCAGGAAGTACGAAACGACTCCGATCTAGAGAGTGAAGTACGAGCTAAATTGGAAGCTAATATTCCCCGTTCTCAATTAACCGTCGATGCAGAAAACGGCGATGTAGTTATTGTGGGAACTGTTCCTAGCGAAAAGGAATATTCTACTATTGAGTCTCTAGCTAATGAAATAACAGGAATCAACAGCATCAATATCGAGCAAGTAGAGATTGTGCCTACCGAGTCCTAGGATAGATAGCATCTTTTATTTTTTATAGCGCGCTGCAACCCTTACATCTAACAGTCAGCGTGCTTTGAGGTAACACTTTATGTTCGGCAATATTAATCCATTTTTAGAAACTACAATCACGGGGGTTCTTGCATATATAGCAATTATCATTTTTCTGAGGGTATCGGGAAAACGTACTTTGGCAAAGTGGAACTCTTTTGACTTTGTAGTTACTATCGGTTTCGGTTCGGTTTTAGCCAGTGCGCTACTATCAAATAAAGATACTTTCGGCAAAGCTATTTTTGCTTTTGCTCTACTAGTATTATTTCAATACGTTATTACCTCGATTGCAGTACGTTCTTCTGCAGTGCAAAAATTAATCAAGTCCGAACCTTCTTTACTGCTGTATAAAGGTAAAATGCAGTACGAAGTGATGAAGCAAGAGCGCGTAGCAGAAGGAGAAATTTTAGCAGCATTACGTGCTAATGGGATTTCGGCGATTGAAAATGCCGATGCGGTTATTTTAGAAACTGACGGTAGCTTTAGCGTTCTGCAGAATATTGATGATAGTTCTGCTTCCGCGCTCAAAGATGTCCGACAATTTGACCGCACTCAGATAGCCAACATTAGATAGAAACAATAGTATTAACCACTCTCAATGATTAAACTTTGGCTGTATTATCTTTGCGCCTTTTTCGGCATTATTTTGATTCGTTACTTTTTAATAGCGGGAGGAGCTTACTGGCTATTTTATTCTAATAGTAAGAGTTCTGTTGAAAATAGCCACAGCGACGCGATCGCCGATCCCAATTATAAGGCAATTAAAAAAGATATTATTCTTTCTATTTATACCACTGTCGCCTTAGCTATCTGCGCTGCATTGGTTATGACAGTATACGATTCTGGTGCGACTCAACTATACAATTCTCTCGATCGATACGGAATTGTTTATTTAGTCTTGAGTTTTTTGGGTATAATTTTGCTACAGGATACCTGCTTTTATTTTTTTCATCGTTTATTCCATCATCCTTCATTATATAGATGGTTTCATCGAGGACACCATCGCTCTAAACATCCGACGCCCTGGACATCTTTTGCTCTCGATTTCCCCGAAGCTTTAGTTCAGGGATTATTTTTGGTGGCAGTAGTGTTTGTTGTCCCTTTGCATATTTATGTTTTAACTTTGCTTCTGATGACTATGACAATCTGGGCATTAGTCAATCACCTTGGTTTTGAAGTGTTTCCCAGTTTTCCCGATCGCTGGTTGGGGAAATGGCTGATTAGTTCTGACCATCATTCTCTTCATCACCGTATCTCTACCCGTCATTATGGACTGTATTTTACTTTTTGGGATCGACTGCTAGACACTAATTAATGTAATCGCTTTTTTGGAAAAATAAAGATATATATTGGAAAAATTATGGAAAATACTTCTTTAGATAACAATAATCTACAAATTGACAGCGATCGCTTAGTGGAAGATGGTGTAGTAGAAAAGCACGACCTTACTTTGTTAGAGGAAAAATTAGTTGTCAAACGTAGCAAACGCAAAGTAGGGGAAGTGATTGTGCGCAAAGAAGTAGAAACGCGGATGGTACACATCCCCCTGCGTCGCGAAAAGCTAGTTGTCGAAAAATCGGGAATTAATCCCGAACTAATTACCGAGGTGGATTTGGGAGAAAGTAACGTCAACGGTATAGAATTCGACGAGCTTGGAAATACCGAAGATATTTATCAAGTTCAGAGTCAGTTTGTTTCTCTCTTCATCGCACAAGAGTTATTAACTAAGCTCGCTAACTGTAATTCTCAGGGGAATTTTAAAATACGTCTGGAGGTAATTACCAATAATTCCCAAGACAAACAGACCTATCAAC
>CAYXWE010000061.1:0-10335 GCA_964468145.1 uncultured Pleurocapsa sp. | reverse complement strand
CTTTATCTAACCAGCTACCTACCTTCCCTCCCACAAAAGGACGGGATTCAAAAATTTCTACTTCAGCACCAGCATCTACTAAATCAATAGCTGTTGCCATGCCTGCTAGTCCTGCACCAACGATTGCTACACGCATTAAATTTCTAATTCCACCAAAAGCAGCTTAACTTTACATATTGTAATGTATATTGCTAACCTTCTAGCTTTTCCGATCCAAATGTTTTGAGCCGATTGAAAAAAGAAGAAACATCGGGCAAAGGAATAAACTGAGAAATCATTCTGTTTTCTCTAGTCAATTCTGTCCAGTCAGGAGTATAGGCAAGCTTTAGAGCTTCGATTATGGGGATATTGTTGTTGTCATGGCCTTCGGATTGTGTTGATGCCAAACTACTGATGATTTGAGAATTTTTTCTGGCTGTTGCCGAGGTTGACAACTCATTGGGACTGCTCTGAGCGATCGCAATTATCTTCTTACTAGATTCTACTGTAACTTTGTCTAAGGATTTCTTTGGTATTGGAGAAGAATCTACTTTGGTTTTTTTGGGTGGCTCGACATCTTCAACTAACTCAGATAAATTGCTCAAATGCTTGGGTAATTTCCGGCAAATCAACCGTTCAAACTCATAATTAAAGTGAGTATTGGGAGTACCGATTCTCAGCCACACATTAAGAATATGTTCGATGGAAATAGCTTTATAGCGTCCTAAATACAAAGCCTCAATGGTAGCCAATCTGATCCAACTAGCATGATAAATATCTAACCATTGTTGGAGCAATTGTTCTGCGGACTCATTCCCCAAATCGAAATCATAACTATTAATTAAAGAATGAGCCTGAGCTAATGATAAATCTGGAGTTAGTTCAGTCATCGACCTCGATTATTTGTTGAATCCGACTTCAAAACGCACTTGCGGTACGTGATTAGTTTCTTTAGTAAAAATCATAACTAGTTTATTTTAACTGTTAAATAAATAAAACGTAGAGGTCGCTCTAGCAAAATCAATCATCAATAAAATTTATTTTGGGTAATTATTAGACAATCGAACCGACTTAAGCGTTTGATTTCAGCCTTAGTTTACCCAAAAGAAGGTATTAAATTGGTATGGTATCCAACATTTCTCGACCAAACTCGCGCACTCGCGAAAAATATTCAATTCTCGGTTGGGCGTAGTTAATTGAGTTAATTGGTTCTCATTCGAGCTTTTAGTTAACGTGAGTTCGCATGGAAGCTAAAATCCTCACTGCTTCGTTGTTAGTTAAACTATTTTTTTAATGAACCACGGAGACACAGAGGACACGGAGGAAGTTATCTGCTGTATGTTCTAACCTTTTTATTTTTGGAGGGGAACAAGTCAAAGTGCTTTATTTTTTCTTAACCCGGATTCAGGTTAGTTAAGGCTTCTAATCGCTTCTAAGAGTCCTTTAGCTTTGTTCAAAGTCTCCTGATACTCTGCTTCGGGAACAGAATCGGCAACCATTCCCGCACCAGCCTGTACTGAAACCATACATTGATTTTCTTTATAAGACTGAACGATCATCGTACGAATTGTAATGGCACTATTGAGTTGTCCTTCAAAGTCGTAGTAGCCATATACTCCAGAATAGGGGCCTCGTCTTTCTGGTTCGAGTTCGTTGATAATTTCCATAGCACGAATTTTGGGCGCACCGCTGACTGTTCCCGCAGGGAAACAAGCCTTCAATAAGTCCCAAGCAGTTTTACTTCCATCTAATTTGCCAATAACATTACTAACAATGTGCATTACATGAGAGTAGCGTTCGATTACCATCAGTTCGTCTACGGTAACGCTTCCTTTTGTACAGACGCGACCTAAATCATTACGTCCCAAGTCTACTAACATGATGTGTTCTGCTACTTCTTTAGGATCTGCTAGTAAATCATGAGCGTAGGCATCATCTTCTACTTTAGTTTTACCGCGAGGTCTAGTTCCTGCAATGGGTCTGAGGGTAGCTTCTATTGTGCCATCATCTTGAGCATCTGCCTTGACCATTACTTCTGGAGACGAGCCAATTAGCTCCCAATCACCAAATTGATAGTAACTCATATAGGGAGAAGGATTGATCAGCCTTAAAGAGCGATAGAGATTAAAGGGATGACCTTTATAGACGGTAGAAAGCCTTTGAGAGAGAACTACCTGAAAAATATCTCCCTCACGGATATATTCCTTTGCTTTTTCGACATTATCGCAGAACAACTGTTTATCGGTGTTGCTACAGTACACCAATCCTGAATTCTCAGTTGAAGTATTTTCTAATGATTTCCACTCCAGAGATTTTGCTTCTATGGGTAAGGGTAGTTGCAGCTTGAGCATCAACTTAGTAACGCGATCGCTCGCTTGTTGATACGCCTGTTCTAAATCTATCTGAGGATCGCGTAAGTCAGCATAGGATATAGCCCAAATTTTTCGTTTAATCTGGTCAAAAATAATTAAATTATCTACCTGCATCCAAACGCCATCGGGTAAATCCCCTTCTTGAGGTTCGTAGACGGGAACTCTCGGCTCGATCCAACGAATTAATTCGTATCCCCATACGCCAAATAAACCACCAATACCAGGGGGTAACTGCAATAATTTAACTGGTTTAATCGAACTCAAACAGCGATCGCAAATCTCAAAAGGATTTCCTTCGTATTCGGTAACAGAGCCATCGCGATGGGTTTGGCTGGTTTTGTTACCTCTGGCTTCTAGTACCCACATCGGATCGCAGCCCAAAAAACTATAGCGTCCTAGTTTTTCTTCTCCTTCGACAGACTCTAAGAGAAAATTATAGGGCTGCCCCGCACAAACTTTGTACCAAGCAGACACGGGAGTTTCTAGATCGGCGACTAACTCTTGATATACAGGAACGAAGTTACCCTGCTGGGCAAGTTCGGTAAACTGGCTGAAATTGGGAGAAATCATTCTGGGCAAGGATAGAGGACGAGAAATTGACAGCAAAAGCCAAAAAAAGAAGGACAGGTTTAGAAATATAATCTATCCCTTGTCCTTCTCAATTTTATCTGGTTGTTATTAAACTTCGTAAGGAGCTTTCCCAGAGAATTTAATCGTAGCTGGCTGAGGATTTTGACCGATCCTGCGGTCTTTTTTGCCGTTATATTCGCGTCCTTCGTTTACTTTTTCGGGGAATACGCCATCTGCGGGATGCAAATATTGTGTTTCACCGCTGGGGAAGATGCGATATATTTTGTAATCTTGAATCCTAGGCTTAAATTTGGTTCGTAACTGCGCGCCCAATGCCAAACACTGTTCTTTGCGAGCTAAATAAAGTAGGTTTTCACCTTCATTCATAATTGCTGCGCCACCAGTAGGCATTTCAAATACTTGCTCTTTACTGCTTGTCCAAGTAATAGCGTATTTTTCTTCTACTGCTGCTTTGGTTAGTAAGCCTCCAGTACTGCCACCAAATTTGGGGGTTTGCCCAGAAAGCGTGATTTCTTCTGCCATGTCTATAAAAATCCTCAATTAAAGGTATTTAAACCGAATCCTATCATTGAGTTTGGGACAATATTATTACTATGTCAAAAACTGTAACAGTATTTATTTCTTTTGCTTTTTATTACTTTTTTTATTATTGGTCGAAAGTTTGTTGACTGTTGATGCTGAGTCTTGAGATTTACGCCCCGAAGCATCGATGGGAATTGTAAAATGAAACTGACTGCCTTTATCTTTGCCCAAAGATTCTGCCCAAATTTCACCACCCCAATTTTTGACAATTTGACGACAAATTGCTAACCCCAGCCCAGTTCCTCCCGCACTTCTGCGCAATGCACCTTCTTCTTGGTAAAAACGATCGAATACAGTTTCGAGGCTACTAGTTTCAATTCCTCTTCCCGTATCCGAAACCGTTACTTCTAAAATTTTGCCACCGTTTGTTTTAACGGCGATCGCAATTTTGCCATCTGGTTGGGTAAACTTACAGGCGTTATCTAGTAGCTTGGCTAGTACTTCCACCAACCATTCTCCGTCTATTTGTATTAGAGGTAAGTCTTGGGCATTGGTCGAGTTTTCAATTTCGGGTAGATCCAACTCATTGTTGCGGGCTTTAACATTACTAACCGCTAAGTCAATACACTCATCGATGGATAAAGTTTCTAAATTCCACTCTACTCCGCCACCTTCTAGACGAGATAGGGTCAGAAAATCCTGCACCAAATTACGCATTCTCTCCGCATCGGATAAGGCAGTATCCAACATGACCTCGCTCAATTCTGCTGGCATATCGGGTTCGCTCGCCAAACTTTCTAAACATACCTGAATTGTGGATAAGGGAGTGCGGAGTTCGTGACCCACAATTGCCACTAAGTTGGAGCGGGTGCGGTCTAAAGCCTCTAGCTGTTCGTTGAGATCTTCTAAGTCTGCATATGCTTCTGCTTGAATCAGGGCTACCCCGACCTGATTGGCGATCGCATCTACCAAAGATATATCATCGTCTTTCCAGGCGATCGGCTCTTGTTCGCAATGGTGTAATTCCATTACCCCCAGTAGTCTCCCGTGATAAAAAATGGGTATTAACAACCAGGAAGAAATAGAATAATTATTAATTAAATTCTTGAAAAATTCCCCCGTACCCAATTCCAATGCTCGTTCGTTGACTCGTGGGTCTTCTGAGGTATTATCGACGCTAATAGTTTCCCTCGTTGCCACCGCTTCTTGAAATAAAGGATTGTTAGCCAAAGGCCATTGACGACCCATTACCGACTCAATGCCTGGGCTAGTATATTCGCGATCGACTATCGCTACCGCATCATCTTCGTGACAACGATAAATAATACAGCGACAAACTCCTATACCTTCCCCTAATTTTTGTACTGCCACCTGTAAAATCTGTTTGGTGTTTAGCGATCGCCTGACCGCATCCGTAACGAAATTGAGTAATTGTTCTTTTTGCTGTTTGGCAGCTAAAGATTTGTTAGCTTTTAATAATTTATATTGACTAGCTTGAAGATATGTAACCAATCTTTGTACGAAGGGGTCGGGATTGGTGAGAGGAGAATCGACAGGAATGCCTGGTTCTAAGGCTTCTGTGGGAGATAAATATAATTGACGAGCGCGAGCGATTTTAGATTTTAAT
Organism: uncultured Pleurocapsa sp.; assembly: GCA_964468145.1. Lineage (GTDB taxonomy): Bacteria > Cyanobacteriota > Cyanobacteriia > Cyanobacteriales > Xenococcaceae > Waterburya. The sequence continues at coordinate 5,244 of CAYXWE010000061.1, read as the reverse complement.
TCTGGTCGATAAATAGCAATGCGATCGAGCAAAATTTTGGCAGCTTCAATGGTTACCCTGCGATCGAAAGTCCAGATACCTTCAAAACGGCGATTGGTATCTACTGTTGCGCCAAGTTTGGGTTCTGCAATATTTTTTTCACGACAGACTAGACAGCTAGCGTAATGCTCGCCAATAATTACCAAGTGCCATTCTTGAGCCAAAGCATCAGATGGTTCAAATGCTACGGTTTCATAATCTGTCGAATCATTGGTAAAGTCAGTCTCAGGAGCAGCTAAAACGTATACCTGAGAAGACTTATCAGATATCCGTTTATAACGATGAGCTTCTTGACGATAAAAACGTTCGCGCTGGAAACTAGCTAATACTAAGGGCGTATCAGAATCGTTTAATACCAAATCTTCCATTGCATGAGACAGGGCGGTTAAAGAAGATTTAAAGTACATTTGCGGTCGCCAACTGGTGCAAATTTCCAGCAGTTGCTCTACCACAGAATTAGAAATGCTCATCTATAAAGTTATTGTTGTAAGAACCATTGGAACACAGGTTAGAGTACCCAGGCTCGCTTTTAAAAGTAAAGCTGAGGTATGTTATTAGAGTCTATGGAGTGCGATCGCGACTTCACCAAACAGAATTTTGACAAATACCATCTTGAAAGATGTCCCCTCAGACTTCAAAAAAATCTCCTATATAAACATCCTACAAAAAACTTGTACCCTTACCTCTATAGAATTGCAACAATCGCCACAATTTGACGAAAGCTAGAATACACTTTGAATGTCATGTTTACTGGTAGATGCCATCGTCAACAAATATGCGCGCAACGAAGTCATGCAATGAAGCTTATCGCTCTTGTTTCAACTTAGCTAGAATCACTACTACCTTTGCCTTTTGGTTCGTTTTTTCCTTACCAACTAAAGCATTGGAAGTAAAAATTTCCCCTTCAACTCCCCAGCAAGGAGATACTATTTCGGTAACTATCTCGACCGATAACGAAGACATACCCCCCACAGTAACAGCAGGAGAGATCGATTATCCTGTATTCCAAAATAACGGTCAATACCGCGCATTTATTCCTACTTCTCCGCTAAATACTCCTGGAAAGATGGTTCTGCGCGTCCAAGGAGACAATCGTACCAGTAATATCGGAGTATGGCTAAAAAATAGATCGTTTCCCATACAGCGTATTTGGCTCAGTGGGAAGGCTTCTCGTCCTGCAACTCAATTGGAGCTAGATAGAGTGAGGGAGTTTAAAGAATTAGTAACTCCTCAGAAATTCTGGCAGGGTTCTTTTGTCCGCCCCAATGCTTCGCGAGTTTCTACGGGGTTTGGAATACGTCGTTATTACAACAATGTATTTGCCAATGACTACTATCACAAGGGCGTAGATTATGCTGGCGGATACGGATCGCCTGTAGTCGCCCCCGCAGCGGGTAAAGTTCGCCTAATAGGAAAAGAAAGTGAAGGTTTCCACGTCCATGGCAATATTGTGGGTATCGACCACGGACAGGGAGTATTAAGCGTCTTCATGCACCTGCAGGATATTGATGTCGTTGAAGGAACGACGATCGAAGCTGGTCAGCAAATTGGAACGATTGGTTCGACTGGAGCTTCGACGGGACCTCATTTACATTGGGGGCTATACGTCAATCAGGTAGCGGTAGATCCCGTACCTTGGCGATTTGGCGCGATCGATTAGATAATTTGTTGAACGGGCGTAGTTTTGAGGACACCTCGGAACGTTGACGAGTCGTAAGCTTTGGGAAACCCAAAGCTTACGACCGACGAGAGCTTGCTCCGCCCGATGATTTCATAAATGCGATTTTAGCTCGATATCTTTTCAGTTTTCTTTTATAGCGATTAAGATAGTTGCGAAGGTATGAGTACAGCAATAATTGTTGATTATTATCCAATCTAAAATTTATGGGCATCAATACAATCGTCGAACAAGCTTTACAGGATGGTTATCTTACTCCCAGCATGGAAGCGGAAGTAGGGAGAATCTGTGACACCGCTGCCGAACTTTCTATTGAAGAGTATATGGCTTTGGGTAAGCTGATGGGAGCATTATTAACGGGGGAAGTGGTTGCAGTTCCTCGCAAACAGTTTATCAATGTTATGGAAGAATTAGTCTTGAGCGAAGCTATAACCCGCGTTGCGGAAATAGAGCAAACCAGCGATACATCCCTGGATGTGGGAGATATTGCTGCCTATGCTCTCAATCGCTTGCCACCTTTGTATGCTACTACTGAAGAAGGAGCAAACTATCAACGTCAACGAGCTAGAGAAGAATTGCAAAATTTGATTCACAAACAAGTAGCTGAAGCAATCAGTCGCTATTTAGACCGACCAGAATTCTTCCCCGAACGACAAGCATTATCTAGCAAAAATGACTCTAACATGGCAGCGCAGCTTAGTAGCTTGCTCAAAGATTATGCTCCCAATTATGAGAAGTAAATTGGATGAATGGGGGTAAAGCGCGGATAATTTTGCAGACCTGTAGCGATGATGGAACTTTTATAAACTATTGAAAGTCTAAATAGGTGTGAAGCAATCCCTATAAAAAAGGTAAATTAAGTTCATGAGTCTATCTCTTCCCGTATCTTGGTCGCAAACCGAGGCGAGCGAAACCCAAAGCTTAGTGTCCCCTGAAAAACTTTCTAACTACGATCTTATTGTTTGCTGTCAAGCAAATGCTCAACCCGATCGAGTTGCTTTTGCTGAATTGCTGCGTAGATATCAATCTCACTTAAATCGACTTTTTTATCATCTAGCCCCAGATTGGCAAGAAAGAGCAGATTTAGCTCAAGAAGTATGGATTAGAGTTTATCGCAATATCCATCGCCTCCAAGATCCTGCTAAATTTCGCGGTTGGCTTAGTCGTATTGCTACCAATCTTTTTTATGATGAGTTACGCAAAAGAAAACGCGTGAGCCAGCCTTTGTCTTTAGATGCACCTCGTTATGTGGAAGATGGGGAAATGAGTTGGGAATTGCCCGATGATGCTCCCAGTCCGAATGACGATCTAACTACTAGAGAATTTTACGAGCAGCTACAAAAAGCGATCGCATTATTACCAGAAACTTTTCGCACTACTATAGTATTGCGTGAAATTGAAGGATTGCCTTATGAAGAAATCGCTGAGATTACAGGAGTATCTTTGGGTACTGTAAAATCGAGAATAGCTAGAGCAAGACTTAAACTGCAATCTGTATTGCAAAACTATCTTGATGACGAGTAAATTGGTAGAAATAATAAAAATATTTTTATAAAAATCAGTAGTTTATTTAAAAATAAATGGTGATGCTAGAATGACATCTAAATTTGAAGGCTTGGAGCATAACCCTGATGCTCAAACTCAGGATATGGAACTGGAAAATTCTCTAGCCGATAGTTTTGAATTGCTTAGTGCCTATATTGATGACGAGCTATCTCCTAGAGAAAAAAGACAGGTGCAAGCTAAACTCGATCGCGATCCTGGGTTCAAACAGCTTTACACCAATCTGTTAACTTTGCAGGGGCAGTTTCAGTATTCTGCAGCACCACCAGGAGATAAATCTATAGAAGAAATTGCTACAGGAGTTTTTAAATCGATCGACAGCCAGCGACGTTGGCGAAAGAAACTATTCTGGGGCGGTAGTGCGATCGCAGCTACTGTTGTAGCGAGCGTATCTGGTTTTGTCCCTGGGCTGACTCCCCTATCGATGAAAATGGCAGAAATTAATTCTCCTAATGTGGTTTCTAGCCCTGTAATGCTGGCAGTAGCAGTAGATCGGCCTGCCATCGACATTCCCAAATCAGTAACTGGTTATTCCCAGTCAGAGTAGAAACAAGTTACCTGCTTGTCTTTATTGAATGGTAATACGATCGCTATTACGATAATCGATTAAAGAACTAGGTGCGATCGCTCCTTGCTCGGTGATAATTGCTGTAATTAAATTAGCAGGAGTTACATCAAAAGCTGGATTGTAAAAGTTTGTCCCCGCAGTACAAATAGACTCATTATTGATTTGGAATATTTCCGCACTATTTCTTTCTTCAATGGGAATTTGACTGCCGTCAGCTAAATCGAAATCAATAGTAGAAAAAGGTGCAGCTACATAAAAAGGAATTTGGTGGGCTTTGGCAACGATCGCCAGAGAGTATGTACCAATTTTGTTGGCAGTATCTCCATTAGCTGCAATGCGATCTGCTCCTACTACTACTACATCAATCATTTTTTGCTGCATACAGCGAGCTGCCATGCTATCAGCAATCACCGTTACGGGAATATTCTCTTGAACGCATTCCCAGGCAGTTAATTTTGCTCCCTGAAGACGAGGGCGAGTTTCATCGGCATATACCATTGCCAAGCGTTGCGCTCGCGCGGTAGAGCGAATTACCCCCAAAGCCGTACCATAACCAGCAGTAGCTAAAGCACCTGCATTGCAGTGAGTTAATATTCTCAGTTTTTGTGGAGTATCTGGCAATGCCTCTACACCACGATCGCCTATTGCTTGACAAGTTGCTAAATCTTCTGCCTGTATGTCTTTGGCAGTCTGTAATAAAATCGCCTTGATTTCGGCAACGCTACCGACTTCTTCATAGGCTGTCCTTAACATTCTAGAGATCGCCCAAAATAAATTTACAGCAGTAGGGCGAGTTTGACGCAGTAAACTGGCTATTTGTTCTAGATGTGCCAAAAATTCAGTGCTATCGTCTGTATCGATTTCTGTCGCCCCCAAATACATTCCATAAGCTGCAGCTACTCCGATTGCTGGCGCGCCCCGTACAATCATGGTTTCGATCGCTCTTGCCATATCTGCGCTGCGATTAATGATTACTCGGCTATATTCTCTGGGGATGCGAGTCTGATCGATTAGAGATACGCAATTGTTTTGCCAAATAACAGGATAAATCTGGTGTAAATTAGAGTTCATGAGGACGTTACAGAAAATAATTCCATTAATTCCCTATTATTTTAGTATCCAGTTACTATTTATTTTGATTTTGCAAAAAGAAATTTGCCAATTAGCATAGAGAATTTACAATAGATACTGGAATTGGCTATAAAATAACTCGTAATTCATTCTCGCGTTCGGTAAGATGCGATCGCCAATTTATTGGTCGATCGATGGAAATAAGCCAGGAAGTAAGTTAGCTATCTAGAATGAGAATATAGCTGGCAACTCTCATAAAATCCCTCGAATCTAGGGCGTGTCATCAATTAGAAAAAAAAGCCCTTTTTCACCTATTTTGAAACCT
>CAYXWE010000060.1:0-10338 GCA_964468145.1 uncultured Pleurocapsa sp. | reverse complement strand
AATGTTCGACAAACGAACCTCTATTAGTGGATATAGATACTCCTACCACTGCAATTCAAATTTGGAGCGTACTGCGACAATCTAGCGAATCGAGACAAGAATTAATCGATTGGTTAGAAGGCTGTTGGGAGGTAAAATGCGATCGCTCGGTTTTTGAATAACCCTTGTATTTCGATCGAGCCAAAAATTAGATTAAGAAGAGATATAATTGATTTTTAATTTACTTAGAGGCGACGATGAATAAAAAACTACTTACTACTTTGGGTTGTTCTAGTTCCATTGCATTAGCCATATTGGGGGCTGATGCTGTTAACGCCAAAGAGTATGTTTTCACTGCACCGAAACTAGATAATTCAGTTGCCGAGATACCCCAAAGCGATACCGACTATCCTCTAATTGATTGTAGTTGCAGTGAATACGATGCGGAAACTGAAGCAAAATTAGATCGAGAGGGGGATAAAGCGATCGATCTTTATGGCTGTGACTGTGCTGGCTGTAGAAACTTGGTACGCAATATTGATTCCGACTCAGGGCGATCGTAAATATTGCAGCTAGTTATCGATTGTAATTAGCTAATTATTTTTTACCATTTACCAGGAAGTTGTTCGCTCATCCGCAGCTATAGCAGTTGTATGCTCGTGTCTTTATAGAAACCAGGATCGAAAAAGAAGTTATTGCCTTTTTGACAAGCTATTAAATTAATAGGTATTGCATAATACAAGAATTTAAAAAGCGATCGCGAATTTGGCATATTAACGGTTTTTGGAAGTACAATTAAACAAATAAGCTAGAGAAAGTATATTTATTGTTGTGAATAACAATTTACTTTTTCTAGCTTATTTACTGTTACAAAACCTAAAACAAGCTTTCTTATTTTAACTCGATTGTATTTTTCGCTCGAGACGGTATTATAGAATACCAAGTTGTCCTAGAATGCCTTGCCCTGTATATGCTTCGACTACTATAGCAGTCAAGAAACCTACCATAGCAAGACGACCATTCCATAGTTCTGCAAAGCGATTAAATCCCATTTTTGGTTGTAGGGGAAGAGAAAAACAAGTGCCGATAATATCAAAAACTATAATTCCTCGTTCGGACATCTATAACTAATGTAACTAATGTTTTTTTTGGTTCAATACTCTAGATCGTAGGGCGTAGATAAAACTACGCCCCAAGTAATCTTAAACTGTCTGATAGGGACTAGTTAACTTCTCTAATTGATTAACTAGCAAACTGAGGAATAAACCGACATCAGTTACTACCCCAATAGATTCTACCGATCCGCGATCGCTTAACTTAGTAACTACTGCAGGGTTAATATCGACACAGACCATTTTGACTCCTGCAGGGGTCATGTTGCCCACGCCAATAGAATGGAGCATGGTAGATAGCATGAGGATCGTATCTGCACCTTCGATCAGTTGGGCGTACTCTTCTTGAGCTTTAATCAAGTCCATTTGGGTATCGGGCAGAGGGCCATCATCGCGAATAGAACCAGCCAGGGCAAAGGGTACATTATGCTTGACGCATTCATACATAATGCCTTTAGTAATTATTCCAGCTTCTACTGCTTTAGCGATGCTGCCGTGACGACGCACTTTGTTAATCACTTTGAGGTGGTGACGATGCCCCCCTCTTACGGGAGTACCTTTTTGCATATCCACACCCAAAGATGTTCCCATTAATGACTGCTCGATATCGTGAACGGCGATCGCATTTCCTCCAAGTAAGCCTTGAACATAACCATCTCTGATTAAACTAGAAAGATGTTTTGCACCCCCTGTATGGATGACCACAGGGCCTGCAGTAACTACGACTTTACCACCGCGATCGCGAATTTGACGCAGTTCCCAGGCGATTTGCTCTACTACTAATTCCACTCTACGTTCGCTAGATACCCCCGCACCCATAAAGCTAAATTCTTCTTTAACTTTATCGCGATTGGATTTTTTACGAATGGTACGAATACCATCGACACCGACGACAACGCGATCGCCTCGATCCAAATCCCGTAATATTCTACATTCTGCGGTAATATCGTTGCCATTCTCCTTAATGACAATTGCCCCATCCATGCGTTGTTTTTGAACTCTTATCCAGCTATCTTTTACTTTCACTTCTGTAGGATAGATATTGCTGACATAAAAGTCTTCTGGTGCAACTCCATCCATATCGCAGATTTCTGTCACCGCATTTTTGCCATCATCACTAGGAATAATTGACCCAATTTCGATTAACTGAGAAACAATCTTTTCCATTACATCATGGTCTGGGGCAGATATGCGTACTTCTGCTTGGGATGTACTCTGTCTTTCTACCCCCAGTTGAAAGTTCAAAACCTTAAAACTACCGCCATTATCTACCACCAGATCCAAAGATCGATTCATAATCCCCGCATCTAGTAAGTGTCCTTCCATGTTAATGACACGGCTTTCTACAGGAGTGCTAGCATGAACGTCTGGTAACACTGGTTCGTTGAGTCTGAGGGTCAGACATTTGGCTGCCCCACCAGCTTTGAGAAATTCCGTTAGGGGAGTTTCAATTACTGAAAAACCCACATCGCTAAGACGTTGTTTGAGTTCATTGCTTGCCTTATTCATGACTACCGTCTGGTTAACGTTGACAGTATTGCAGGCAAAATTGATCGCATCGGCTTCGGCGATCGCAATTCTCTTTTCGGCGGGGACTCTTCCTTCAATAATATGATTGGAATAGGAATCAAAGGCAGCAGGATAGTAAAGCAAATAACCGCCTGTAAGGGGACAAAAACAAGTATCGAGATGATAAAAGCGATCGTCAATCAAACGTAAAGATAAAACTTCAATATCCAACCATTTAGCAATATAAGGATGGGAATCTAGTTCCGAACGAAAACCATAGCCAGCCCACAACCAACGTCCTTCGCGGTCTAATAAAGCATCTCCCGCCCCCTCAAAAGGTAAATCTTGGGGCAGTTCAAAAACCTTAAAGCCGTTGTCTTCAAACCATTTTTTGAAATGGGGTTCTTCTCCCTGACGTTCGGGATGGAAGAAACGACTGAGGACTACATTATCTCCTAATACCAAGCCAGCATTAGCGGTGAATACCATATCGGGTACGCCTGGTTGTGCCTGGACTAAATCTACTTTAGCAATATCATTGAGAACAAAGTTTAGCTTAGACCATTGTTCTACTGCTTTATCTTGAGAAGATTTATGGATATTGCCTTCCATCCAGGGATTAATTACATAATCCACATCATAGTGATCGGGGGCGCACATCAAAATCCGAATTGGTTCAGTCATAGTAGTCTGTGTGTGAAATTGAATAAAAGAAAGATGTAGAGTTATTAACCAGTGTATTTAGCAGTCCAGCCACCAAACAGAAAAGCATTATAAAACTTTGTGACGTTAGTAAACCCTGCGATGTTTAATAATTCTACAATCCTATTTTCGGTAATAAAATAGATAGAATTGTCGATCGAAGCTGCAAAATTTTGTTCTGCTTTGGCTTTAGTTGTTTTATCTAGCTGAGAATAGTAAAGATTTTGCCAAGCTGCTTTTAATTTAGCAAAGTATGGTGCAGATTTATCTCCATAAAGATCGGCTAACACAAATTCTGCTCCTGGTTTCAAATGTTGGGCAATATCTCGTAGTAGCTTCAATTTAGAACCATCATCGGGGATAAAGTGCATCACCAGCATCAGTGTTGCTGCATCCATCGGTTTACTTAAAGACAGAGTATCTATATATCCTGTATACAAATTAACTTTTGGCAGCAGTTTTTTATTTGTTAAATGCGATCGCGCGATCTTCATCATTTCAGTTGAAGGATCGACCCCTGTTAAAGACCATCGGGAATTCTTTTGAGCGTAACTAATTAGTTCCATTCCCGTACCCGAACCTACAATCAACACATCAGCAGCAGTAGGTAAATTGGTTGCTAAAATACTTTCTGCCATATTGTGTAGAGCTTCGTAACCAGGAATTGCCTTGCGGATATCAAGATTGTATTGACTGGCGCGTTCGCGATCGAACTCTACTTTTGCTTCTGCTGCCATATTAATATCTCCATTGAACGACGATTGATTACTGACAACAACTACAAGATCTACAGCCAAGTAATATTACTATAAATTTTTGCTTTAATGTGTGGCGATCGCTTTTAAGTTAGGATGAATTGACATCAGAGGGACAGTTTTGGTTTTTTGCGACCGAAATTAATCTTTATCGGTGCTAGAGTGCAGCTCGCCATACAGAGGCACAAAACCAGACTGTTTGACAATTTTTTGACCCTGAGTAGAAATTAGCATCTCTGCATAAGCTTTTCCTGCAAGTTCGTCGGGAGTGCCATCGTGACAAATTACCAAAAACAAACGTCTAGTCAAAGGATAAATACCATTTTTAAACAATTCTAAATTGGGTTCTCCTGTAGAGGTAAAGGGAGCAATATAGTTACTAGAGTCGCCCGCTGCCAAACTAAAAACTTTAATTAGTTCCTGTTCTTGAGCTAGAGAAGCAGAGGTAAAAGCAATTGAACCTGGAATGGCGATCGCAGAGCGCAAGGCTAAAGTATAATTATCGGTATATTTGGTTGTCTGAGGAATCAGGCTGGGGTCGTCCAAGCCCAAAATTTCAATATTCTGAGGATTCAGCATAATGGGGGCGATCGATAAATCTTCTCCTCCCAATTGACTCCAGTTAGTGATTTTACCTGTAAAAATATCTCGGACTTGCTCCAAATTCAAACCATCAACGTCAATATTGCGATTGCCAAAAAAGACAATCCCATCTAGAGCAATAGGTACTTGTTGGAGAGTCATTCCCCGCGAACTAGCTTGAGAATACTCGCGATCTAGCAAAGGACGACCGTTGAAGGCAAAACTAAGCTCTCCATCCAGGAGCATCTCAATTCCTTTATCGTAGCTAAAGTCGCGATCGCTCGGCTTGGTATATCTAAGATCGAAGTTACTATGCTCGCGGAGCATAGCATCGTTCATTCCATTAGCGACCAAAGATGCAAAATATAGCGCACCACCATAGCTATACAAACCACTAGGGACATCTTTTACCTGACTCATAGAATCGTAAAGAGCAATATTGTTGTGGGAATTATTCGAGATGAGATATTGCGGGCGAAGTTCTAAAAAATAATTAATCCATAATGCAATCGCCAAGGCTAAAACCGCTAGTCCAGCAATCGCGCTTGGCTGTTTTAATTCTTGCTTCCAATCAACTACTGGTTGCGATCGCTTTACTCCCGCTTGAGGTTTGGGTGGAGGTGGTTGTTTGATAAAAGAGCCAGTGGGATCTAAAGGATAAAAACAAATTTCACAATAAACGGCCGAAGTATGATTATGAAAACCGCATTTTGGACATATATGCTTTTGGTTATTAGCAGTAGCTTTTCGTTGGCGAGGATTAATAGGAGGCATAGGCTTTTATAAAGCTGGAATTAAATATTTTAATTAAATCGGGTTGTCGTTCGATTATTTTTAGCTTATCTTGTAAAAAATCAGTAATTTTGAGCGCAGCAAAGGACAGATGCTTCATACTTTGACCCCGACTAAATGCTTCCAAATTATCCTCTAAACTAAACATTTTTGTTCCTGCCTTGAATAGCTGCATCTGTTCGTAATTTATTTTGGCTCTATCGGCCATAATTTCATCTGCTTTTACGGGATTTTCTGCCATAAAATCCAGGATATCAAACCAAGTATCGACTAAACCTTGAACTTTACTCGGATCGCGATCGATTAATTCTTGAGTCACTACTAAAAGATCGGGAATTGCCCCAGGAAAAGCAGCAGAAGAAGTAATTTCCGTTGCTCCTTCTCGATTCATCGCGGTCAACCAGAATGGCGGGAATGCCCCTACTGCATCGACTTGACCTGTAGCAAAGGCTTCTACTGCTGCACCAGTTTCTACATCAACTATGTTGACATCGCTGCGAGACATTCCTGCTTGTTCTAATGCCAGGGTTAATAAAAAGTCATCGACAACTCCCGCCTCCACCGCAACTTGCTTATCTTTGAGATCTTCAATTCGCTTTATTCCTGGTGCTGCAATAATTTTGTCATTACCAGCAGAGTTATCGTTAACTAAAACCACTACTTCACCTTTGACTGCATTTTCAGCAAAAGAAATCGTATCGTTAAGAGTCTGGCAGTTACCGTCTATATGCCCTGCTGCTAATTCTTCCATCGATTTAGAGTAATTATCGTACCATCGCAACTCCACCTGGAGATTGTGCTGGGCAAATAGTCCCTCTTGTTCGGCGATCGCCCAAGGCCACCAACCAGCCCAATTACTATAGCCCAGGATAGTAGGTTGCTCTGAATCTGAAGCACTCGTTTCCGCTGAGTTGATTGAAATTAGCTGCCAATTGGTTGTAATTGTAAAGCTCAACAGCAGTAGTATCGCCAACAGCCAAATTTTTTTCGCCATTTACATCTACAATCTTCTCGAATTAATACTAATCATATTTATACATTATCCAAACGTAGAAACTCTCATTTGTAGCGATTCTCTAACTTGGTATTTTTTTATTTTGCCGATGTTGAAAATTCCTCTATTTTAGACCCGAAAATTTGTCTTGATTTTGCCTCGTCCTAATTGCTTAGATAAAAATACTGACCGCAGAAGGCGATCGCTCTTTATCTGCCTAGGCTTCGGCAGGGAAAGAGTAACAAAATAGGCGATAAAATGCTGTATTTAAACTGTAAGATATTAGTAGAGATTTTTTTTCTGCGGTCTTCGTCGCCCAAACTATATATAAGTCAAGCTTTATGGAGCTTTTTTAAGTAAATTTACACATTGTTTACATAAACCTCCGAAGAATTACGCAAACTTTATACCATGCCCACATATTCACGGATATACTGAGTTTAACAAAAGGAAATAAACTCCAGTAATTCTAAATATTAAAAGCTAATTTCAGTAAATTCATGGAAGATATCAATAAGTACATCGCATCTATCGAACAAGAAGTAGTTGCCGAAGAAAAAACTGCCAAAGTAGCAAGATTGATTATTTTATTAATTAAAATTGAAAAAGAATTGGCTACAGTTAAAGAAACCTTAGCCAAACTGCAAAGTCATCAGCAAAAATACAATCAAAATTCTCAGCTATCCGAGCAAATAGAGCAAAAAATGGCTACTGTTAGCCGTCTTTCTGCGAAGATCAGTAAAGCTCGATTAAACCTAAACTATTATTTTATTTAATTTATGCTCTAAATTTAGATAGCTACTAAAAAAATATTCAAGATCGAATAGTAATATTTGATGCTGTAATTTTAGATTGATTGTAATTATATAGTCAGCTATATTTTTTAACTCATAGCTAATAATAAATATTTAAATAAAGCTTGTACTTATCGATTTTACTCTCGTTATAGTACGATCGGGCAATTATATCTTCTATATATGATGTGAGGAGAGAGTTTATTTTAGCCAGAGAATTTTTAATTCTATCGAGGTTGTTGTCTTCGTAACTGGACAAATAAATAAGCCTTAAACCCAAAAATGCCAAAAATCTGTTAACGAACTGTTAACAGATTTTTTGGTTGTCAATACCCACGATAAGTAGCTCAATCTAAATAAAGTAATATTTAGCGATCTACTAAAGCCTCTTCTAAGTTGCCAGACAAATCGACAATTTGATTAGTTAGCTCACATATATATTTGTAAAAAACTTACTATGGGTGAGGTTTCCCAGTCTCCCAGTTCCCCAGTCTCAAGCGTCCCCCAGTCCCTTATTTCTTAACTGCTTCTAAGATCCTAGAATAGTAAAAGCTAATGCTAGTCATGCCAGTACGTTTAATTTCAAAGCCGTTTTCTTCTAAGATGCCAACAATATCTTTTTCCTTGTGTTGATAGGCTCTAGTCGTTTTAGAAGGGCCTGGAAAAAATTCACCAATCTTTTTCAAGACAAATAAAAGACAGGTTTTGGGAGCGAAGCTGAGAATCAATCTTGATTCCGCTAAAGATGCTAAATGAGCAATCATTTTGGCTGCATCTTCTGTAGGATAGTGAATCAAAACATCCAAACAAATTACGGTGTGGTAGCTACCCTCAAGAGCTTCTAAATCTGATACAGAGAAATCAATCTTACTAGTATCCTCTAATACTTCTGCAGCTTTTTCTTGGGCTTCCCCCACCATCTTTTCGGAAATGTCGCTAGCACTAACCATAGCACCAGCCGAAGCCAGAGGAATACTCAAACTACCTACCCCACAGCCCGCATCACACACCGATATTTCGGCTAAGTTACCATCATCTTTGAGCCAACCAACTACAGTATCGATAGTTTGTTGATGCCCCTGGCGAATTTTCTTTTGTACCTTATTCACATCATCGGTTTGACCGTAGATTCTGCGCCAGCGATCGAATCCTTTTTGGTTGAAATAATCTTTGACGATCGCTTTATCGTTTATTTTATCTGCTGTTGTCATGAATCAATTTAAAGATCCGCGTTATCTAGAACGAGAAATTTCTACTTACTATTTTTTAAATAATTAACAGAGAATCTGGCTTCGATCGTTATCAGAACCAACCAACTAACTCCCTTTGGTAGTTTTCTTGCTGATGCAAGCGAAAAACCAAACTAAGCACATTTACTTACAACAATTTACAGTGCCTACAGCCGTAAACAGGATGGCAATAATTAGCAGTAGACAATTAAAACCAAATAATTCTTGATAAAACGGGACGATATTAGAATTTTAAGCTTTAATCATATCGATCGAGTACCACAAAATATTCCCAACAATACAATGAAACTATCAAAAAAGCTAAAATTAGCAGCCATATTCACAGGTGCAGTCGTTTTAACATCCCCTTTACTTCCTGTCTGGGCGCAGTTTACCGAAGCACCCGTTTCTGAAGATGAGGTAATTGCCATTGCTGTACCCGCTGGCGCGATCGGCTACAACCTAAACGTGGTACAGCAAGTTCCTGGTAAACAGCAGTGCTATGCCACAACTGGCTCTGAACCTACCATTGTCGATCCTCTCTGGACTACTTTTGATTTTACAGGTAGCTGTAATCGTTCGACTGATAGTAATGGTTATTCGGTGCGTTTGGATGGACAAGACACTAGCCTTGATTATCGATTAGATATCATCAAAAAAGGTGGCGAGCTTCAGCTAGTAGCCAAAAACTATAAAGATGGCTCTAATTTAGTTGTTGGTCAAACCTTTGGCGTGCCTGGGGATGGAGAGTATGCCAAGATTTTTCTAAATGAAGGTTGGGAATTTACTAAAAAAGAATATCAGGGCAAGGTTTTAGGTCACTTCTTCTTTAGTGGCGATTCTCAGGCGATCGCTGCTGCTAGCGGTACTGCCCCAACCCCACCTCCTGCTGCTTCTGCCTTTAGCGATATCGATCGCGATATTTATAAAGATGAAATCGAACAAGCTGTAAAAGTTGGTTTTATTTCTGGTTACAAAGATAAAACTTTTCGTCCTACCGAACCTCTCACCAGAGAACAATTAGTATCGATTGTTTACGATGCTCTAGGCACGATTGATGGCATAGAATTAGAATCTGCTGATTCTACTGCCACTGCACCCTATCCCGACGTTCAAGCAGATCGTTGGAGTGCGGGTAAAATTCAATGGGCAAAAGGCTCAGAAATTGTCAAAGGCTATCCTGATGGTTCTTTCCAACCAGACAAACCCGTAAGTAGAGCAGAATTGGTAGTAGTTCTTAATAAAATGGCAATGTTGGCAAATAACAAACAAGGGGAATCGATGGAATTGGAAACTACCCAAGATCCTGCTGATTTTTCTGACATCGCCAATCATTGGGGTAGCCAAACCATTCAAACCATGTCGGCTTACTGTGGTGCAGCCTCTGCCTACCAAGAAACAGGAGATGCTTTTCAACCAGATACCCCCGCAGCTAGAGACTATGCTGCTGCTGCTACTTTGAGAACTCAAGAATGTATTACGGGAGAAACTCCTGAAGAGAAAGGATAGCAAGAGTAAAACGCGATTACTCTCAGGGTACGCAGACGCGATCGCGCTTCACTTTAAGTAAAGAAAAGTGTTGACATCTATTTACAACTAAATTTTAGTTTTGCCCTGAAAACGGCTTATCTTCTTCATAATGTGAAGATGTTAAGTCGTTTTTTACTTGATGAATATCGAAAATAATTTATTTTTAAACTATAAATATAGTGTATTTGAATTATGATTTCTTTTAAGAAAATATTTAATTTGCGTTTCTAAGCTAACAAACTAATTGAATATGTAATCTATATTTTTTGATTTATAAAATTTTATATTGATAATTACGACCTTATAAAAAATTTTATTTAAGTATTTAATTTAAGTCTTTTGTTAACAATAAATGCACAT
>CAYXWE010000059.1:0-10338 GCA_964468145.1 uncultured Pleurocapsa sp. | reverse complement strand
AACGCAGCGGTTGAGGCAGCACGGGCAGGAGAATACGGTAAAGGTTTTGGGGTAGTTGCGGGCGAGATTCGCAAGCTAGCCGATCAAAGTCGCAAGTCTGCAGATAAAATCAACAGTCTGGTAACAGATGTCCAAGCTGCAATGAATAGTGCGGTTATGGTAACAGATGAAGGTAAGAAAACTGCCGAATCTAGTATTGAGCTAGCACTAGATACCGCAGAATCGTTTATCGGGGTGAAAGATGCCATTAACAACGTGTTTGCTAACACTTCAGAAATTTCTAATGCAGCTAAACAACAGGCGGTGGGTATCCAAGAAATTTTGGCAGCGGTTAACGCTCTTAACTTAGGTGCTATGGATACCGCAGCAGATATGGGAGAAGTTAGAAGCTCGACAGTAGAACTCAAAAAATCCGCAGAAGAACTAAAAGCGATCGTGTAAGAGAATTTTCAAGCAACCAAAGCTATGTATATAGATGACGAAGAGTTAAGAGAGCTTTATAAAGTTTCCAGCAGCGAACACCTATCCAAAATGGAGTCTGAGTTGATGATCTTGGAGAAAAATTCCCAAGATACTTCGGCGATGGAAGAATTTTTGCGGGAAGCTCACACCCTTAAAGGTGACTCGCGAATGCTAGGGCTAAATGATATTGAAATGCTGGTGCATCACTTAGAAGACTGCCTTGAAGATATCAAAGCAGGAAAAGGCGAACTAACTCCAGATTTATGCGATCGCCTGTATCAAGGAATTGATGCTATCAATCAACTATCCGATGAAGCAATTACTGGACAATCAAGTAATATTAATGCTGTTAGTGTTTTGGCAACATTGATGGGTACATCGGAATCTGCAAATCATTCCGACGTAGATTTATTCGGGGAAGATTCTAATTCTGAAACATCTCTATTCGATGATGATGATGAGAGTGGTTTCTTTAGTAATGATCCAGACTCCGAGGGTTCTTTGTTTGATGATGAGAGTGGTTTCTTTAGTGATGATTCAGACTCTCAAGGATCGTTCTTTGATGAAGATGACGATCGAGATGAATCGTTAAATACTGTTTTGTATGCTGCACAAAAATCAGTAACAGAAGAAGTTCAACAGCCCTTAGCAAAAGCAGCCACTCCTACCAGAGACAAAAAAATTGACACCATTCGAGTAGAGCCACAAAAGTTAGATACTTTAATGACTCAGGCAAGTGAATTAGCCGTTACGAAACTGCGTATTTCTCAGCAGATGGTGGAAATAAATCAAATGCTCTCTCTAGTAGAAGCTTGGAATAAATACAATTCCCGTACCGAAGGTATATTTAAGGAAATTGCACCCAGTCTGACTCCAGAACAACTCCAGCCTCTACGATATTTTTACAATCATGCCCAACAATATCTAGACTCCTTTGGTAATTTAGCTAGCCATCTCAAAACTAGAGCCAGTGAAGATGTTGCCAGTCTAGAAATTATTAGCGATCGCTTAGAAACAGGGATTCAAGGTTTAAGACAGTTACCTCTATCTACCGTATTTAATATTTATCCTCGGATGGTGCGAGATCTCGCCCGACAACAAGGAAAAAAAATCGAGTTCGTTGTTGAAGGTGGAGACACTAAAGCAGATAAGCGTATTCTCGAAGAGATCAAAGATCCTTTATTACACTTGATTCGTAATGCAGTAGATCACGGAATCGAAACTCCCGAAGAAAGAGCAATTTACGGCAAATCCGAAACTGCAACTATTATCTTGCGGGGTTATCAGAGTGGTAGTAGCATCGGTATCGAACTAGTTGACGATGGACGGGGATTAGACCTAGAAAGTATAAGCAATACCGCAATCAGGCGCGAAGTAAAAACTCCCGCCCAGATAGCTGCAATGAATGAGTCAGAGATTTTATCTTTGATCTTTGCCTCTGGTTTTTCGACTCGTACAGAAGTCACCGAGCTTTCTGGTAGGGGTGTGGGGTTAGATGTAGTCAGGGCTAATGTTGAAAAATTAAAAGGATCGATACAGGTAACCTCTACTCCTGGTAATGGCTGTAAGTTTCAGGTACGTCTAAATACTAGTTTGGCTACCACTAAAGTCTTGATTGTCGATCTCAATCAAACTACCTATGCTTTACCTCTAGAGTTTATCCAAACCATGATTACTCTACCTCGAAAAGATATTTATGAGATTGAAAATAAGCCAACTTTTACATTCGAGAATCGACCGATATCTGTAACTTGGTTGAGCGATTTACTACAAATACCGACTTCCGAAGAATATACTCAGGGAACAAATAACCTAAGCTGCATTATTTTAAACGTCAACAGCGAATATTTTGGCGTAATTGTTAATAACTTGATCGATCGACAAGATATAGTTATCAAAGCCCAAAGTAAACTACTAAAACGCATTCCTAATATTATGGGAGCGACTATCTTGGGTAGTGGGGAAGTGTGCATGATTCTCAATCCTCCCGATCTTTTACATTCCTTGAAAAGTGGTGGCTGGCGTACTGTTGCTACTTCTAGAGAGTCTACCACGCTTAAAAATAGACTTCTATTAGTAGAAGACTCCATCATCATTCGTACTCAGATGCAACGTTTGCTTAAGGGTGCTGGCTACGATGTCACCATCGCCGAAAATGGCTTAATTGGCTTACAAAAAGTTCGAGAACAAGAATTCGACATCGTATTATCTGATGTAGAAATGCCGAACATGAGTGGTCTAGAAATGACTGCTAACATTCGCCAAGATACCAGATACGATCGCTTACCTATTGTGTTAATTACTACTCTCGCTAGCCCAGAAGACAAACAGCGCGGGAAAGAAGCAGGAGCAAATGCTTATCTAACAAAAGGTGATTTCGAGCAGCAGTTGTTGTTCCAAACTCTTAGTCAATTGATTAATAGTTATAGCAATCCTAATTGATTCCGCGAACAACTCTCTCTTCTTTCTTCCTCTGTGTCACGGGGCATATAAATTCTTGAGGAAACCTCAAGAAACAGCCCCTCCTCCGTTAGGTGAGCGTTCTGGGGCGCGACAAAGGACTTGTCCGCATGTGACGCGCGCGGGGTGTCACCTCTCCGTGGTTCATTTTTAAAAAATTTCATGAATGATTTAGGATTGCTATAGTCTTTCAAGCTATAGTTAAAAATCGAAGTTTTATTAGTAGAATATTGCGCTAATTTAAAGCAGTTTTTGAAATATATTTCCTTAACAACATCGTCAATTTTTTTAAATATCTGAAACAGATATAGAAAGTAAGGGAAATATAAAAAAGAGAAGTCCAAGTTAAATAAAAAGGAAATCAAAAATCGTGGCAAAGATTAAGGTTTTATTAGTAGAAGATTCTGCCGTTGCAATTAATATTTATGAAAAAATGCTCAACAGCAGCGATCGCATTGAAGTAATCGGCAAAGCAACTAATGGTAAAGAAGGACTTACTTTAGTATCTCAGTTAGATCCCGATGTAATTTGTACCGATCTGCAAATGCCTGAAATGGATGGCTTAGAGTTTACTAAGCAGGTAATGGCAAAATACCCCAAGCCGATTCTGGTTTTAAGCAATAGCGTCCAAAAGTCCGATGTTGAAAATATTTACGAAGTAATGAAAGCTGGTGCAGTTGATGTGATGGCAAAACCTCAAACTGCCTTGGGATCGAGTTCTGATTCAATGCAAAACGAACTAGTTGTTAAAATTAGAGTCTTAGCGACTAAAAAAGTTACCGCAATTCCTTTAACTTGAAATTTGCCCAAAACATCGTGTTTTCTTGGCACAGTCATCAATCTATTTTTAAATATTTGAAAGATATCGAGCAAGTCGGGGAACTATAGAAAAGAGAAGTTCCAGTCAATTACAAAATAAAATAATTATCATGGCAAAAATCAGAGTTTTATTAGTAGAAGATTCCGCTGTTGCAATCAATATCTACGAAAAAATGCTTAGTACATCTCCTCATGTAGAGGTAATTGGAAAAGCAAGTAATGGCAAAGAGGGATTAGATATGGTGACTCAACTCAATCCCGATGTAATTTGTACCGATCTCCAGATGCCTCAGATGGATGGTTTAGAGTTCACCAAGCAGGTAATGGCAAAATACCCCACTCCGATCTTGGTTCTCAGCAATGCAGTACAAAAATCTGATGTTGATAATATCTATGAAGTGATGAAAGCTGGTGCAGTTGATGTAATGGCAAAACCACAAACCGCTGTGGGTGGTAGCACCGAATCAATGCAGAACGAACTAGTAGTAAAAATTAGAGTCCTGGCAACCAAGAAAGTTAAAGCAATTCCTTTGGGATAGCAAAAAGGGGATAAATGTTAAATTATGCCCTAAAAAATATACCTTTGGATAAGGACGAGGGAAAAAATTTACCATTTCCTCGTCCTTCATCCTTCATCCCTCGTCCCCCATTCCTTTAAGATGCTTCTGCTCTTGCTTGGGCTGCCTCATCGGGATGGATGCCCAACCTAGTTAAGTTGAGGCGGTTTTTTTGATCGAAGCCACGTATTTTCACCACAATCTCATCTCCTACAGCTACTTCATCGTCAACTTTGCCCACTCTGCCTTCAGCTAGCTGAGAAATATGGATCATACCTTCTTTTCCTGGCAAAATTTCAACAAAAGCACCGATATCGATGATTCTGGTTACTTTACCTAAGTAAACGTCCCCTTCATTCAATTTACGGGTAATATTAAAGACCATTTTACGAGCCATTTCCGCTTTATCCGCTTCTACCGCAGCGATAATGACCTTGCCATCATCTTCAATATCAATTTTCGCTCCAGTTTGTTCGGTAATGGCTTTAATTGTTTTACCAGAAGGACCAATTACCATGCCAATCAATTCAGGATCGATTTTCATAGTTAACAACCTGGGTGCATAAGGCGATAATTCTTCGCGGGGTTCGGATATTGCCTTGAGCATTTCTTCAAGAATATGTAACCTAGCAGGTAGAGCTTTTTGGATTGCTTCGGCAATTACTTCCATAGATAGACCAGTAATTTTCATATCCATTTGCAAGGCAGTAATACCCGTATCTGTCCCTGCAACTTTGAAATCCATGTCGCCCAAGAAATCTTCAATCCCCTGAATATCGGTTAAAATTCTGACTTCTTCGCCCTCTTTAATTAACCCCATTGCTGCACCGCTAACGGGTTTAGCTAAAGGCACTCCTGCATCCATTAACGATAGAGTAGAACCGCATACCGAACCCATGGAAGTCGAACCATTAGAAGATAAAACTTCTGAAACCACCCGCAGTACATAGGGAAATTCTTCTGCAGTAGGTAAGACAGGAAGCAAAGCTCTTTCCGCTAGGGCTCCGTGACCGATTTCTCTTCTTCCAGGGGATCGCATGGGTCGAGTTTCTCCTACAGAATAGGGAGGAAAATTGTAGTGATGGAGATAACGCTTTTCATCTTGAGGAGTCAGATCGTCGCGGGTATCCTGAGCATCTCCCGATGTACCCAAAGTAGCAATAGATAACACCTGAGTAAGACCCCTCCTAAATAACCCACTACCGTGGACTCGGTTGGGTAGAAGACCAACCCGCGAAGATATGGGTCTTACCTGGTCTAATTTACGCCCATCAACCCTCATCCCTTCTTCTAGTATTTGATTCCGCATTAGCTTTTTAGTCAGCTTTTTAAAGGCTTTGCCAATGGCTTTGGGGTCTTCAGTGGTAGCCACCGCTAGAGGGTCGTCTTCGGGCATTTCGGCGATCGCATCGGCGATTTTAGTTTGCTTGATTTCATCTAAAGCTTCATCTCGTCCTTTTTTATCTAGGTCGTATTGAGACAAGATTTTTTTAATATCATCCGTAGCGCGATCGCTGATAAAGTTAATTAAGCTTTCATCTTCTACAGGAGGTTCGGCAGTTACAATCTCAATATCCAACTCTTTAATTAATTCTAATTGAGACTGAATTAATTCTTGTATTGCTTCGTAGGCAAAATCGATCGCCTCAATTACATCTTGCTCTGGTAACTGATTCGCTCCCGCCTCAACCATCACAATTCCATCGGGAGTACCCGCAACCACTATATCCAGATCGCCTTTTTTGATTTCTTTATAGGTAGGATTGAGAATAAAATCATCTCCGACCAAGCCAACTCTGACTGCAGCCATT
This sequence comes from uncultured Pleurocapsa sp., assembly GCA_964468145.1. Lineage (GTDB taxonomy): Bacteria > Cyanobacteriota > Cyanobacteriia > Cyanobacteriales > Xenococcaceae > Waterburya. The sequence goes on along the minus strand of CAYXWE010000059.1, from coordinate 4,229 downwards.
GGCCCTTGAAAGGGAATTCCCGCCAGCAGAGTGGCTACTGATGCCCCTGTCACTGCCAAGACATCTGGAGGTACATCTTCATCTAGAGATAAAGCAGTGGCAATAATTTGAATATCATCCCGCAACCAATTAGGAAATAGAGGACGAATCGGGCGATCGATTAATCTACTGATTAAAATCGCTTTTTCTCCTGGTCTACCTTCTCTTCTGAAAAAACCGCCAGGAATGCGTCCTGCTGCATATTGTTTCTCCTCATAATCTACAGTCAAAGGTAAAAAATCAATTCCTTCCCTGCCTTTTGCTCTGGTAGCTGCGACTAAAACTGCTGTATCGCCAGACTGTACCAATACCGAACCGCCTGCTTGTGGTGCGAGCAAGCCTACTTTGAGTCTGATATCACGACCATCAAAGGATATTGACTTGTCAAATTCCTGCATTTAGATGTACTTTCCTTATTTTCTCGCTTCTTTTTCTCGTGGATAAATCCTAACACTATCTCAATTGCGAAAACCTTTATATGTTGTAGCGATCGGGCTATAGTTTTATATTGATTTTTTAAGTTATCTTAAGCAGCGAAGTTACACAGGACGAACGCGCATATTTAATGACTGGTAATATTCTTTTTGGAACTAATATCCAACGCACCTTTGGGATAGACAATGCGCTTATGGTTAAACTGCTGCCACACTTGCACAAATACTTCAGCGATAATCGGCAGTTCGTCGTAGCTAATTCCGCTATCGAGTAACTGACCATCTTGCCAACGAGACTTAAAAATCTTTTGTACCGTTGCCAGGGCTTGCTTGGGGGTTACATCTCGTAGCGATCGCAGTGCAGCTTCACAACCATCAGCTAGCATCATAATTGCTGCTTCTTTGGACTGAGGAATTGGGCCAGGATAGCGAAAGTCTGCTTCGGAAATAGTAATACCGTCTGCTTCGGCTTTTTGTTTTGCCTGGTAGTAAAAATAAGCAATCAGCAGCGAACCTTGATGTTCGGGAATAAAATCGCGAATTGCCTTGGGTAAGCCATATTTACGAGCCATCACCAAACCTTCACTAACGTGCTTTTTAATTATTTTGGCACTTTCCCAAGGATCGTTAATTTGGTCGTGTTTGTTTGGCCCTCCCATCTGATTTTCAATAAAGCCCTGGGGGTCGTGCATTTTGCCCACATCGTGATATAAAGTCCCCGCTCTAACTAACTCTACATTACAGTTTAGTTCCCGCGCTGCTGCTTCGGCTAGAGAAGCCACAAACATTGTATGCTGGAATGTTCCAGGAGCTTCTGTAGCCAATCGCTTGAGCAAGGGTAAATTGGGATTGGATAACTCTGCCAAACGAATGGGCGTAATCAGATCGAAGAACCTTTCTAGGTATGGCGAAATACCAATAGCCACCACACTCCAGGCTACGCCGAACAAACCACAAATTATGGCATCGGGCAAAATTGCCGACCAGATAGTCGCCGGGCTGGCACTTAAAATCAAATTAGTAATGAGATAAATTACTGCTTGGCATAAACCCACCATAATACCCAATCTTGCCATCGCTTCTCGCGATCGCAGTTTGCCCGCAAAAATAGCTGCAATTAATCCTCCCGCACATCCTGCCAGTAGATAAGTAGAGCCTAGTGTCTGATTGCTAAATACTACTAAAGCAGCAACCAAACTCACTTGGCACACTGCCAAACTCGGACTATAGAAACTACTAACTAGTAAACCAATCGCTGGCAAGCTAGTATGAGGAAAATTAAATACGCTCAACAATGGCGCGCTCAGACTGAGCAAACACAATAAAATATAATCGCGATGACGTATGGAAGTATAAACTTTTTTTTGGATTAATAAAAATGCTCCAATAACCGAGGTGACAAATGTTGCCGACCATTTTAGCCCGTCCCAATTGATACCCCGACGACTCAGTTTAAAACCATCTAATAAAACAAAATCTGCCTGAGTGATTCTTGCTCCCTGCTCGACAATAATTTCTCCTTCTTCTACTTCTACTACTACCGTGTTGATTGCCATAGCTGCTTTTTCAGCAATATTTCTAGTAGCTTCTTTATCTTCTTCCAAATTGGGTTTGAGTATCGACAAAAGTAAATTACTTGCCAAAAGCTCGGTCTTCTGTGGTATCTCTGGATTAAGCTGAACCAAAACGGATTTTTCTAATAAGTTAGAAGGCATTCCTAAGGGGATTCCTTGGGTCAAAATGCGATCTGCTCCCAGAGAAATAGCTTTTTTTGTTGCTTTCCACTCTTGTTCGGTCAAATCTAGCAGAATAATAATTTCTTTATCGTTTAATTTGACAGTTTTTTTCTGAGCCAGTTTTTTCCAAGCTTGAGAATATCGATAGCGAGTTAGAGTTATTTGAGCAATTAAAGTATTGAATTCAGTTTTCGAGGTTTGTTGGCGATATTTGGTCAGTTCTGAAGCTACCTGCTGCAGTTTAATATTAAAATCTGGTCTTTTTTCCAAAGAAAAATTGTCATTATTTTTTGAGTCGGCTGTCTGTTGTGGATATTTTTCAGACACTGAAGCCAAAACTGCTTTAAATTCTGATTCGGGACAAAACCGAATATACTGCTGACTAAATATCGATAATACTTGAGGATCGAAGAAAGGAAAAGGTTCGGTAAGCTTTCTTAGCTCGTCAACGCTATCAAAATATAGAGCTAGTTTATTTTTAATCTCGGCGGTCAGACTTTCGTTTTGCTTGAGGATCGGTACAATTCCTGTTTGTACTTCTCGGCGTTTTTCTAAAGTAGTTTTGCTGTCTTCAAATTTTTCAGAGTAAGGAGCTTTGATCGTCAGCGGTGAAATTTTGCCGACCGTTAATTGTGGCTGATTGTAAAACCGATATCCAACAACACCAGTTAGAATAATGATATTCAGTAAAAGCATTACGAAAAAATCTCTAATGCTATTTTTGTGACGATTTTTCCGTCTTCTTGAGGCAGAGCGACCTACAAATTGAGCTGACTTAGATTTGGCAGGATTTTTTTTCCATGGCAGAACCAATTGATGTCGATACTTTTTTCGCCATCCTTCAATATATTTTCTTAATGAATGCCAGCTTTTCATCATAAAAAAAGACTCTTAAAAGTTAGAGCAATATCCAAAGGGATTGTAAGAGACTGATGTAACAACTTTGGCACAGGAAACTTTATTTGCCGAACGAGCTTTTGCTTAAAAACTACTGAAACCAGATTATTGACAATCAAAACTATATTGCAGGCTTGTTTGTTATTAACAAGTCGCCAAAAGCTAGAAAATGACTGCATCGAAAGAAGAAGGATGGTTGTTCTTGGCTCGGACTGGTTTTTCGATCCAGATTTAATCAATATACGCTCGGAAATTTTAGTTTTCATAACTCCATCCAGTTTTATTCCTTATCTAGTCTAAGAAATAAAATTTACTATATTTTTAATTAACTTTATCAAAACTTTTTGTTTAAAATCCAATTTGTAACTTCTATATCAAACGAGCTTTATTTTATTTATTTTGGACTCGATTTTTCTGATGGACTGGCTACAGTATGTACTATTTTATATTTTATTTTCAAGTTTGGTTTTGAGAAATTACCTGAAAATTTTGACGAGGTTGAATTATTTGAGGTGTAGCAACAGCATGAAGGCTGGGTTCGTATAACCCAGATCGATCGCTTGGGGTTTGCGTCCCCAACCAACAATGGTATAGCTCATGGCAGGTTTGTTTCATTTGTTGGCAGTACAGATGGCGACCGCTAGCATTGAGCCAACTTCTGGGTATCCCTGCTGTTCCATTATAAGCACCTGAAATAGTTGCTGTCAGAGTTGTTACCGATTGAGATAAATAGTTAGGTAAATAAGATGCACGCTTGACTGAAAGCATAAAATCGAAAGGGGTAGAAGCAAAACAATATAAAGCCAAACAGATCGCGTCTGTCGCAGCAAACGCGCTCTCTCGGTCTGAATTAGTGTCATTTGTTTGGCTGATGTGTTCGGTTAGTTGTTGCAGACTTAGACCATGTTTTATGGCCTTGTCGATTATGTCCAACTTCGCCATTGACGAAGCTGTTTTTTCCTCTACACCACTCATTAGTTGTTTAACTATCATACCGATCTTTGTATCTTTTAGTTGTAACCGATTGGCTAAAGTCAGAGTCAGTAAATGAGTCGATAGTAAAATGCTTTCTGGGATCTCGATCGCATCAGGGGAGTTGAAATGACAGTTGTTAATTAATTCC
>CAYXWE010000058.1:9047-10364 GCA_964468145.1 uncultured Pleurocapsa sp. | reverse complement strand
ATACCTATTGATACTATTGTCGTTCCTCAAGGGGCAGAATACCAAGCAGTTTGTCGAGGACTTAAAAAAGCCCCTACTAAGGATATTCAGGTTGTGGCGATTCCTATCGGTATAAATAATATTCAGCAGACTTTAGCTAACTATTCTACAGAATTAGATCGAACCCAAAATTTGTTAATTATAGGTCTAGGGGGAAGTCTCTCTAACAACTACGCTGTAGGGGATGCAGTGCTATACAAAAGTTGCTTAAACATCGATCGCCAACAAGTGAATTTAGAGTCAGAATTAACTACTACAATACAGGAAAAATTATCCATTGATTTAGTTACAGGTTTGACTAGCGATCGCGTAATTAATCGAGCCACAGAAAAACTTAAGTTAAGTCAAATTTATTCTGCAAAAGTAGTAGATATGGAAGGCTATGACTACGTTAAAGAGTTGCAGCAAAGAAATAAAACAGTCTCCATGGTACGAGTGGTTAGTGATGACTTAACAGGAGATATACCCGATCTTAGTAAGGCGATCGATGGTAATGGTCAATTAAAAATGGGGACAATGGCGATCGCTTTTTTAAAACAACCCATCCCTGCAATTAGGTTAATTAAAGGCTCTCTGACAGGATTAAACACAATAGAGCAAATAATCTATAAGTTAAATATTTTGTAATTATAATTTCTTTATTTGCATTAGATCTAAAATACTATAATCTAAAGTTATGGAAAAAAATATAGTAGGTTTGTTTTCAGGATGCGGTGGTTTGGATCTGGGGTTTAGAACTGCTGGTTTTAATATTATTTGGGCAAATGAATATGATAAAGAAATTTGGCAAACCTACGAAAAAAATCATCCTCAGACAATTTTAGAGAAAAGAGATGTACGTCAAATTTCTTCTCCAGAAATTCCTGACTGCATAGGAATTATTGGTGGCCCTCCTTGTCAAAGCTGGAGTGAGGGAGGTAGTCAAAAAGGAATTAAAGATCCTCGCGGACAGCTATTTCTAGAATATATCAGAATATTACAAGATAAACAGCCATTGTTTTTCTTGGCGGAAAATGTATCGGGAATGTTGCATAAAAAACATTCATCCGCTCTTACAAATATAATTACTTCTTTTGAAAAAGCAGGATATGTAGTAAATTACAAATTATTAAACGCAGTTGACTATAAAGTTCCTCAAGATAGAAAACGCGTCATTTTTATTGGTTATCATACTAGCTTAAAGAAAAAGTTTAATTTTGATTTATTACCTTCAAATTTGCCAAAAATAACTTTGAAAGATAGTATTTGGGATTTAAGAACCTTAGCTATTCCTGCTCT
>CAYXWE010000058.1:0-8947 GCA_964468145.1 uncultured Pleurocapsa sp. | reverse complement strand
AGAGCCTGGCACGAACCATCTTTTACAATTCAGGCAAGTGGTCGTCACGCACCTATTCATCCCCAAGCAAATAAGATGATTAAAATTGGCAAAGATAAGTTTATATTTGACGAACAATCGGCTCAATCTTACCGTAGATTATCAGTTAGAGAATGTGCCAGAATTCAAACTTTTCCAAATAACTTTATTTTTGATTATCAAAATATAAACGCAGCCTATAAAATGATTGGAAATGCTGTCCCTGTTAATCTTAGTTTTGCTATAGCCCAAGCAATAAGTTACGATTTATTTAATAAAGGTAAAACTGCTCTACACAAACATAAACAAAACAATTTAAATAGCAAAATTTCTACTTTACTGAATAAACAACTAGAACTCGATTTACCTAGAACTCGATTTACTAAGTAATCAAAAATAATGCTATTTATTTTTTTTTACCCAAATTGGCTAGTAAAAATTTACATACCTCAAATTCGTTACCTGCCAAGATCGAAACTTCCAAACATCACTATAAAATTTTAACTAAGGTCTGATCTTTGCTTGCTCTAAATCTATTAAAATAGCTTCGCCAAACCAATATTTAGTAAACTCTTCAAAAGTTTTAACTTGCAAGCCATAAAGAGGATTAGCAATGAGGATCAAACCTTTTTGCGAGTCAATTGATAGTAATGCTACTGCATGAGAAAATCGCACCCCTCTCCCTGTTCTTCTTTTTTCTTTGACATGAAGCAAAGCAGGTTTGTTGCGAGCGATTAAATCATCGATAGTCAAGTTATGATTGTATTCTGGATTTAACTCCAGTTTTTCCATCGCTCTAATTTCTCTGAGGGTAGTTGTGCCAAAACGATTGGTTTTGGTTAAAGTAACTACATCTTCTTCTGTAATGACGGGGTGTTTTTTGGTCACGCGAGCTAAAGTAGCAATGCTAGCAGGAGCGCAAGTATAAAAAGTAGTCTGCATTACTACTCCGTTAACAATTTTAGGTTGAGCCACTATCGCCCGTACTGGCTGGAGGAAGAAAAGCAAAATACTCAGAGCCAAAGAAATCGTACCTAGAGCCATCATTAATTGAACTATTTTTTGTCGCGATCGCTTTCCTGTTGATTCTAATAACAGCAACAAGCCCAAGAAAAAACAGCCCATCCCCAGAATAATTTCATTAAAATATCCCGCCAGGTAAATCAATAATATCGGCGGAAAAATTTGAGGCAATATTGAAGCAAGATGAAGTTTATCGAGAATAACTAGTATTCCCAATAAAGGCATTACTGCAATTAGTAGCCAAACCAAAGGCTTTTGATAATTTTTTAGAGCATTGTCTGAAGTTACCCCGATCGCCGCTAGATTTTTACCTAACATTGCACCACAGGCAAAAGCTAAGGCACATACTAAAACTAGAATAGTCATTTTTTTAAATGGATAATTAAGAATGAGTAATTAACAATTACCCAAAGATAAAAATTGTCTAGTTCTAGTATGGATACTAACAATCGTAATTGACTGCGATCTCGATCTTCGCTCCTTATTTTTCGTTCCTTATTTTTCTGGTTCTACCCAGCGATCGTCTGCTTTAATTAAATTAATTAATTCCTCAACTCCTCGATCTTCAGGAACTTTTTTAATCTCCTCACGACCCCGATAAAGAGAAATATAGCCTGGTTGCTTGCCTACATAACCATAGTCTGCATCCGCCATTTCACCAGGACCATTAACAATACAACCCATTACTGCAATATCCAAGCCTGTAAGATGTTTGGTGGCTTCGCGAACTTTGTGCAACACTTCCTCCAGATTAAATAAAGTACGACCGCAAGAAGGACAAGCAACGTACTCTACCATTGTTTTGCGGAGTCCTAAAGCCTGCAAGATGCTGTAGCATACAGGGATTTCTTTTTCGGGTGATTCGGTTAAAGATACCCGAATTGTATCGCCAATACCTTGGGCTAAGAGAGTTCCAATACCTGCAGTAGATTTAATTCTGCCGTATTCTCCATCTCCCGCTTCGGTAACGCCCAAATGTAAAGGATACTCCATACCCAACTCATTCATTCTTTGTACCATTAGCTTGTAAGCAGCTAACATAACAGGTACGCGGGAAGCTTTGAGAGACAGCACGATATTATAAAAATCTAATGACTCGCAGATTTTGATAAACTCAAGGGCAGACTCCACCATCCCTTCGGGGGTATCCCCGTAAGTGAAAAGCATTCTTTCGGATAAAGAACCATGATTAACGCCGATCCGCATTGCTTTACCTTGATCGCGTAAGGAAATGACTAAAGGCTCTAAGGTTTCGCGTATTTTATCGCCAATTTCGGCAAATTCGTTGGGAGTATATTCAGTGCGATCGCTTTTGGGCTTTTCAAACACATATAGCCCAGGATTGATTCTGACTTTATCAACGTGCTTGGCTACTTCTAGGGCAATTTTCATACCATTGTGATGCACGTCTGCTACCAGAGGTACTGTCTGATAAGTATCCGCTAGCTTCTGCTTGATTTGAGCCAAGGCTTTAGCGTGAGCCATACTAGGAACTGTTACCCGCACAATTTCACAGCCAATCTCGTGCAGACGGCGAATTGCTGCGACAGAACCATCTATATCTAAAGTATCCTCATTAATCATTGACTGAACTACTACGGGATTTCCTCCACCAATAGTTATGTCACCAACTCGCACAGGGCGAGTCTTTCTTCTATGGATAGTAGTATCAAAAGCGTTTGTATCGGTAAGATTGGGATTATCCAGAGTTTGCATAACGATTAACTATTGCCCTTGGGCTAGAATTTTAGATCTCAAATATTATTTATGTTCTATTTTACGGGTTCGTCGCTGCTGCAGTAGATTATTTTCAGTAACGGCTAAGTACTAACTGACTGCTTAAACTCAACTTTGAGATCCTGGCTATCTTCCGTTGACAAAATCGAGCCATCGGGATTTTCCAAAACAAATCCCGCATCGCGAATCATTGCCAGATCGTTGCTAGCAGATTGTCCCGTGGTAGTGAGATAGTCCCCCACAAAGATAGAGTTAGCAGGATATAAACCCATCACCTGTAGCGATCGCAAGTGAACTTCTCTACCCCCTGCAATTCTGATTTCTTGTTTGGGCAAAATAAAGCGAAATAAATTTAAGATCCGCAAACAGCGACGGGGATTTAATTGATTGATATCCGATAAAGGCGTACCTGCAATGGGAATTAAAAAGTTTATTGGTACGCTAGTAACGTCTAAATCCCTAAGAGAATAAGCCAAATCGATAATATCATCGTCAGTTTCATTCATCCCCAAAATACCGCCAGAACAAGTGGTGATGCCAGCTTTTTGAACGTTTTGGATAGTATTGACGCGATCGCCAAAGGTGTGGGTGCTACAGATATTTTCGTGATGGTTTTGGGAAGTATTCAAGTTATGGTTAACGCGATCGACTCCTACTGCTGCTAATTGTTGAGTCTGATCTTCACTCAATAATCCCAGACAGGCACATATTTTTAGGTCGTGTTTGGCTTTGACAGCCTTAAAAGCTTCCAATACATTATTAAATACCGATTCCGATGGCGATCGCCCTGAAATTGCCATGCAAAAAGTACCTGCTTTTAAATTAGCTGCCCGATCTGCTGCGGAAACTATTTTATCTTGAGCGATTAAAGGGTATTTCTCAATCTCTGCAGAAGATATTTTAGACTGAGAACAATAATTACAATCTTCGGGACACAAACCACTTTGAGCGTTGAGTAGAAAGTGGAGTCTGACGCGGTTTGACCAATAATGATGCCGTACCTTGTAAGCAGCGTTAAGCTGTTCTAACAATACTAAGTCTGGCGCGGATAAAATGCTTTTTGCTGTAGTGCGATCGATTAATTCCCCTGCCAGGGAAAGTTCCGCTATCGCATTATAATTAATTGCAATCATTTCATTTATCATTGAACATTTAACATTTAACATTTAACATTTAGCATTCATTAGCTATCCCCGATCCATTATCGGTTATCAATTGTGATGTTGATGCAACGGTTTGTTTAGTTCGGTTGCGGATCGTTTCGGCGATCGCTCTCAACCAGGTTTCTGTAATCATTTCTTTGGATAGTTGAAAGACACAATATCCTTGTTGTTGCGCCAGATTGAGTTTTTCGTAATCCCGCATCAAACTTTTTCCCGTACTGTGTCCCCCTTTATGCCATATTTGCCCGTTAATTTCGATCGCAACTTTGCCAGGGAAGTTGACATAATCAAATTTAAAGCGACGCTTGGGGATTAGTCGCACTTCGGTGGCTAAGTCTAACTCAGGAAATAGATCTTCCCATAAGAGATCGAACTCAAATTCTAGGCTGCTGATGCTCATCGGTTAAATCGGGCTTTTTTTAACCAAAGATAACTTTTTTTGACTATATTGACCAATTAATACTATATGAAATACAAAATTATTTTATTTATTTTATTTAGTTTAAAAACTGAGATGTTTAAGTATTAAATAACAAACAGTCTCTAACACTAAAAAATTGCTACTTTTGCAATTAACTTTTATTTAATAGATAATGTCAATTAAGACTTTGCATCGTTATGCCCACATCTATATAGATACCCAGCAGCAATTTCACGGTACTTATCCAGAAAAAATTTTGGTGGGTAGGGGGCTTCAGCTTTTTGGAGAGTTACCCTATTGGGATCTTGCGATCGACACGAATGAGCTAGAAATCATTGGCTGTTTAGAAGATAGCCCTTTACTGACTACTACGGGTAAGTTAAGAATATTCTGCCATTATCTAGATTTTAAAGGAAAAGAACTTCTGCAAGAAAAATATGGTGTTCCTTCGGGAAAAGTATTGGGTAAAATGACTAGCTCTGGTCGCACAGTTATGGTGTTTCCTCCTGATGCTAAACCTTTTATGCTCAAATTTTCAGGAAACTTTTTTGCTCCAGAACTGGGTTTTAATAATGTTCTGAACTGCAAGAATATTCGTCAAGCGATCGCCAATTTTCACCAACAAAAATCTAATCCTTATCTAACTCCAGAGCCAGTAGGCATAGTTGTTCGAGAACTCGATTTTGCTTTTCTGCAACGCGCTCTACCTTTGCCCCAAAATAAATTTATTGAGCCTGATGATGTTGTACTGGGTACATCGGTAATTCTTTCTGCTGTGTTTGCAGCCACAGAATTAGGACAAAGCATTTTCTCAACATTTGGCAGTCAAGAAATTTGGTTAGAGGAGATTTTCGCTCCCCAAATAGCTAATTTGATTGATGATGCTCTGCAAAGAAAAATCGCTCATCTAGAGTTACATCCCCAAAATTTAGATGTAGTAATCAACTCTCAAACCGGTCAGATTCGTCAGCTATTAGTTAAAGATTTGGAAGACATGTACCAAGATCCTGCTGCCTTTGCTGCTGTTAATGGTAAATATCCGACAGCTTTAAATATTACCCGCGATCGCGTTTTTGGTGTATTGGGAGAATATCATTCTAAATACACTTTGGATCGTTTTTACTGGGAATTTCTGGGTCAGACTCTGGGAAAAGAAAATCTGTTGCTACAAGAAACTGTGGCTAAGTTTTTGAGGATAAAGTTTATTAATCGCTGGAGTAATTCTCATTTTTGGGATAAGTGCCAGCTTTATCCTGAATATAGGCAATTGATGGGAAATGGTTCGAGAGATGTCTTTGATGAGATCGCCTCGATCAGAGATTTAGAGCTAAAGCTCAACTTAGAGCAGAATTTTCGCTCAGATCGAGCAGCTTTTAGCCAGTTTATTAACCAGTCAGGAACTATTGTGGCAAATAATAGGCTCAAAGCATTTTCTTTTACTCCAACATTTAAACATCTGGAGTTTGGGTTTGTGGGAAAAGTTCCACTTGCTATAACCAAAGATAGTGACGGAATGATTAAAGACTACTATTTTAAATTTTTTACTACATAACCTAAAAATAGCTAACCTATTGAGAATTGATACTTGAGTAACTAGAAAAAAATATTTAGTAGTATTATCTTAACAACCACAATTACAAAATGAGCCAAATTGTTTGCTCTTACGTTGTTGATATACTGGTTTTTTCAAATTGAAATAATAGAGGTAACTTCATAATGAATTTCAAAAACTCAATTAGTAAATTATGCTGTTTGTCTTCAATAGCAGCAGTATCAATAATACCGACAAAGGTTATAGCCAGTGACCCTTCAATTAGTTTTCAATTTGATTACTTTAATTTTAATGTTGATGAATGTATGCAGAGGGCTGAAAAAGCTTTGGTTGATAATCATCTTAGTTTTCCACCAGATGTTACTAGATCGGGTACAGCCATATTTGCTGTTGGAGAAAATCAAATTGCTAGAGTAGCTATTGACTGTACTGAAGCTTCAAAGTCTGGAAGGATTACTTTTATGGGCGGTGGCTCTAATAGAGAATTAGTAAGGGAAACTGTACAGCAAGTATTTACATCTTTTAAAGGGAAATAAGAAGTTTGCACGGAACTATTATTTTTAAATAAATTGTGTCAAAGACGTAATAAATAGCATTTGATAGCGAATCGCCAACTTAACAGATACCAGAAAAGCGATCGCGCCTATAATTAATTTTGCAAAAATACTTATTGTTGGAATTTGTAAGGTATGGCTAAAAAACACTCAGATCGAAAACAAAGCAAAGCCGAACTAGATCGAGAAATTCAACAAGCGAGTGGACGGGGCCGAGGTTTCCTCGGCATTTCCTCGCTTCAAAATATTCTCTCAGGATCTAAAAAAGTCACATATCGAGATATCTTACTGGCTCAAAAACCTTTGATTTGGCAAATAATCGCCTATCTCAAGTTGTCTAAAGGAACCAACTCCAGTCAAAAAGATGAAGCAGCGAAAAAAAAGTCCAAAACAAGATCCAACTTCCTGAAAAGCTGCCATATTTTATTCCTAATGACAAAAGAGTTCCAGACAAGGTAGAGCTTCCTGTCGAGCAGATAAATCTGTTATCAAAAGAGAAAGGCAAACTATATTGTCGATGCTGTAATTGTGCTTTGAGCGATCGCCTGTGGTTGCTCCAAGTAAATCACTCCCATCAATTCTATAAATCTATTCCTGATGCAGCAATTATCACAGAACCAGCATCTTATAACAATTTAATCGAATGGGACGATAGTGTAAGACCGCTCGAACCTTTTGATCGGTTGCAACAAACAAGTATACGTTCTGAGGAAACTTTCATTACAGTAGATGAGATTGTCAAGAAGCACATTCTCTTATTTTTAAGAAAGAAGTGCATCTTACTCGATAAACAAAATCTTTTGAGGGATTGTTATTCAGACACGAGGTACTACGAACAATGTTTTACGCTTGATAACTTTTGCACTTTTGATGTGTCTTCTATAAGATGCTGTGGTCAAATAATTGGCTATCAATACGATTATTTGTATGGTGGCACTAAACTCGAATTAGGCAACTCGATAATAGCCTTAGCTTGGGATTCGGTGAATTTAGATGTTATCTCAGATAGCCTTGTCGATTGGTATCTCGAACAACATTGGTCAACAAAAGAAAAAAGCTTGAGCTATATCGATCGCCATCAAAAAGCGATCGCTAGTTACGATCGGGAGATCGCTAAAGATACTAAAGAAGCCGAGATTTGGTACTATCTTGGAGAGTCATATTTTGCTCTCAACAACTACATCGCTGCCTTAGAAAGTTATCAAGAAGCCTGTTCTTTACAACCAGAAAACGGTTACTTTTGGTACGCTAAGGGTCTAGCTTTGTACCGCTTAAAACGCTTTAAGCAAGCAGAAAGTAGTTTTTACCTTGCCGTACTTCATGCTCCTGACTTTTCCTTTGCTTTGTATTTTTATACCTTGACAAAGGAAAAGATATATTCGGATTCAAGTTATATTATAAACATTGCGTTAGAAGACATAGAAGAAGCGATAATTATCGAAGAAAATCCTAGTTTTATTTGCTGTCGTGGCAGGATTTTCAGACATCTGGGAAAATACGATGAAGCCTTGGCTAGTTATAATTGGGCATTGGAATTAGACCCAGACCATATCATTGCTTTGCTCAACAAAGGTTTCATGTTGTGCGAAGATCTCAATCGTCCCGATGAGGCACTCAATTATTTAAAACGCGCCGTCGAATTAGAACCCAATTTTCCTCTAGCTTGGTATAACCAAGGCAATGCCCTATATAAATTAGGCAACTATGAAGCAGCGATCGCCTGTCACGATCGAGCAACGAAACTACTACTAAGCTCAGATTGAAATAGATTAATGGCGATTTTTCCCTGAATATCAATAGTTTGCACGAGTTTACCTTTAAAAGATGAGAATAACGGCACACACCAATATCATGTGAATAAATTTAAAAACAGAATGGAAAGTTTATTTCAAAATCAAAGTTTGGCAAATAAATGGCTTGAATACAACAAAGTTCGGCTATCAGGTGCAAAGAAACAGGCTAACCGAATATTGAATGAATTTATTGCCGATTTAAAATTGGTAGATAAAACCCAAATTAAACAATTTGTCGATAAACTTTGTGAAATAAAACTGGATAATAATCAATTTTTATCTACAAATGGAGTTAAAGTATCTAACTATGAAATACGCATACAACATCCTTTATTTAAAGAAATAATTTTGCCATTTTTAATCTGTGAATATCATAATAACAACCCCATTTATATTAGATGGATTGGACAGTTTGAGCATTTTTTTTATAGCGATAGACAAGCAGCTAAAAAATTACTAACCGAATTAAAAATTACCGAATTATATTTTTTTGACCCATTATATTTTTTAAAAAAATCTTACACCATAGAAAAAACAGAAAGGACAAATTCACTAATTTTGAATAAGATAGCTGACCATATTATATTTTATATACACGAACTACCTTACGGAGTATTAGCTAGTCCCGATCGGGAGCATCCCGTTTTGGCAAATAGACTAAGCAGCAATTTGCCCATTAAGGTAAG
>CAYXWE010000057.1:0-10463 GCA_964468145.1 uncultured Pleurocapsa sp. | reverse complement strand
TTTTTTGAATGAACCACGGAGGACAGGTCGGACACAGAGGTAAGAGAGAAGAGAGCTTTTTGTAAATCATTGCGATCGATTTGCAGAAACTAATACCATTTCTCCTTGAAGTTGCACTTAATACTATTAGAACTTTATTTCTCGCAAAGGCGCAAAGGCGCAAAAGAATAATTTTTTAGAAGAGTGCATTATTATAGAGAATTGGTATGATATTTCTGACTTCTGACTTCTAACTTCTTGAATGCCATTCTCCTTGCAGTACAAATCCCGCCCAATAGTCTGGTGCTTGGTATTCGCTTTCGGTTTGCATCCAAAGTTGGGTAGCCCGCAGTGCAGCAGCAGGAGTTAGTTTGTTTTCTAGCATTTCTTGATAAAAACGACTCATAAATACAGTAGTGGCATCATCATCCACATCCCATAAAGTCATCACTACTCGTTCTGCTCCTGCATACATCAAACCTCTAGTAATCCCGACAATTCCTTCCCCTTTGATTTCTTCCCCTTCAACGGTATTACAGGCAGCTAAAACAACTAAATCGGCGGGTAAATTGAGGTTAAATACCTCAGTAATCAATAACATCCCATCAGCTTGATAATTGCCCTGTTCGTTGTATAAGGAAAGTACAATTCCCGAATGTTCGGGCTTTGTTTTATTAAATAATCCGTGCGTACCCAAGTGAATCAGGCGATATTGACTGACAGCAGAATCGAAAATAGCTTGGCGGTTGGCATCGAAACCTAAATTAAGTTTTTTACTGTCATTACCAGGGATATAAGCTAGGATTTGTTGGGCGGTGGCTTCTGTACCTGGTAAAGGGTTTAAGATTGCTCCTGCTAAAGCCTGTTTTCTCACTAAATCTTCTATAGTTTCGGGTTCGTTGGAAGTAGTTAGTTGGGGTTTATTTGGCAAACGGCGATCGCCAGAAGTAAATACGGGATGGGCAAAGATAGCTATTTCCTTGCGATTGACTGGCGGTTGATTAGTTTTGTTACGAATGGCATCTAGAGTAGAAGCAGAGGGTAAATTAACTAATTCGTTAGCAGCAATTAATGACTGGTTAGTTTGGGGATTTTCTAGAAGACTAAAAGGAAGATATTGCAATCCTCCATCTGCAACTACAATCAAACGTTTATTGGCGATCTTGTCAGCTACGGGAGCGAGAAGCATCTGACTTAGTTTCTGGTTACCTGCCCTAGCTTTTTTAGGGTATAAATCCCAATGCCCAGCATCTTGAGCATAATCGAGGAATTCTTGGCTGGCTCGTTCGATTTCCGCTTGGGGAGGAAGGATATAACTGGTTATTTCATCGGGAGTAACCAACCAAAGATAACTTTGTTCTTCCCCTAACCAATAGGAAAGCAAAATAGTATCGCGATCGACTATTTTCTGTTGAATATCTGCTGTACTAAGGTTTAATTTAGTCTGAGTCAAACGAGCATATTCTGGGTTTTGTTGGCGAATTTCAGCTTCTACAGTCTGTATTTGGTTTTCTAGTCGATTTATTTCTTGTTGAATCGATTCTATCTGTTCTTGTTGCCCTTTTTCTGCCAATATCTGAATAGCCTGGGTTCTAGCTATTATCTGCTGTTCTAAATTTTCTTTTCTTTGTTTTAATTGAGGATTGATTCCCCGAACAATATCCCCTTCTTTAATAAGTTCTAATAATGTTCTGGCTCTAGCCTGTTCGCTAACTTCCAAAGCTTGTTTGTCATATCCATCATTAGGATTTTGCTGGTGCAACTCCATCAGGATATCGATATAAAGTTGGTAGTAATCATTTACTGAAGCGAAGTAGGAAGTGCGAAGATCTGAATCTGTGATTTCTCCGCGAATTGTTTCTAATATTTTGATAGATGCCTGTATGTTGTTAAGTGCCTTTGTAAGGTTTTTTCGCTCTTTTTCGAGAGAAGCAATATTGTTGAGAGTAATAGCTTCTGTTTTTATATCTCCTACTTGGCGAAGAATCGGTAGAGCTTGCTGGTAATAGGCTAGGGCTTGCTCTGGTTCTCCGATGTCACCATAAATCCACCCAATATTATTGAAAGTAGTAGCTTCTCCTCCTTTATCTCCTACTTGCTGAAGAACTGGTAGAGCTTGCTGGTAATGGGCTAAGGCTTGCTCTGGTTGCCCTATTTTGGAATAAACTACTCCAATATTATTGAGAGTCGCAGCTTCTCCTCTTTTATCTCTCACTTGGCGAAGAATCGGTAGAGCCTGCAGATAATGGGCTAAGGCTTTCTCTAGTTGCCCCATCTCACCATAAACCAACCCAATATTATTGAGAGTCGCAGCTTCTGTTTTGCGATCGCCCGCTTGGCGAAGAATCAGTAAAGCTTGCTGGTAATAGGCTAGGGCTTGCTCTGGTTGTCCAGTATCTCTGTGAATTGTTCCAATATTATTAAGAGTCGCAGCTTCTCCTCTTTTATCTCTCACTTGGCGAAAAATCAGTAAGGCCTGCTGGTAATAGGCTAAGGCTTGCTCTAGTTGTCCAGTATCTCTGCGAACTACTCCAATATTACTGTAAATAATAGCTTCTGTTTTTCTATCTCCCACTTGGCGAAGAATCGGTAAAGCCTGCTGGTAATAAGCTAGGGCTTGCTCTGATTGCCCTATATCTCGATAAATTGCTCCAGTATTATTGAGAACAGTAGCTTCTGTTTTTCTATCTTTCACTTGACGAAGAATCGGTAAAGCTTGCTGGTAATAGGTTAGGGCTTGCTCTGGTTCTCCGATGTCAGCATAAATCAACCCAATATTATTGAGAGTAGTAGCTTCTCCTCTTATCTCTCTTAATTGGCGAGCAATTGGTAAAACTTGCTGATAATAGGCTAAAGCTTGCTTGGGTTGTCCGATGCCTCTATAAACTGCTCCAATATTATTAAGAATCATAGCTTCCATTTTTAGATCGCCCAATTCTCGCCATAGAGTTAATGCCGTTTCCCAATTAACAATAGCTTGTTGTAAAGATTTAGCTGTTCCTTGTTGAAATAATTGCCACCCTTTCTGCGTCAAGCTCAAGGCTTCAGATCGTTTGCTTTCTGTGGAGAGATTTTCTACCTGCTGGGTTAGATAAAGATTATGAAGAGTTGGTCGAGCAACAACCGATCTAGAAAAGATTAATCCCAGTAAAATAACTACAATTTTCAGACTGGTTTTATTGTTAGTCATTTTGCCACAATTATAGTCGTTCTAAATAAGATGCTATTTGACAGACAATTACGATCTTCAGTTCAAAACTGTTCCAGCGTAGCGAAGCCATGGGGAAGGCTTATCGCCTTACTTTGTATAACGCGCGATAACCAATTAACTATCCTGCATAAGAACCAAATATTTCAACGACATAGGGATATACATTACAAAAGGTACTTAAAGAGTATGCAACTATCCCAATCTTTTTCTTTTGGCAAGTCTTATTTCAAAGGGGGGTGTGCCTCTTTGATTGTAGTAGGAGTTTCTGGCAGCATCATTTTTAATCGACTCGAACCTCTATTAATACCCTTGGCAATTATCCCTATTGCTGCAAGAAAATATTATGTTGACAGTAAGAAAGAACAGGAAATATTGCATTCTCGGATAAATACTTTAGAGTCTGAGTCGGCTTATTATCTGGAGTTAGAGCAACAGCATAAATTTATCGTTCTCGAACTACAAGAAGAAAACGATCGGCTCAAAGAGGCTTTCGATCGAGATAAAAAACTGATTCAAAAACTAGAACAAAAAATCTCTTCATTACAAAAATCAATAGCAACTGTTGAAGAAACCATACAATATTATGAATCAGAAATAGTTGATGAGAATCATACTTTAGAGAAAAAAAATAAATCTCTCAAACATACAGTAGAGAAGCTCCAACTGCAACAGGAAATTATACAAGAAGAGTACGAGTTTTTACAGCAAGAAAAAGCCAATATCTTATCGGAATTAACTCGATATCAACTCCAACATCAAATTACTGAAGAAAAACCAGAAGTTAGGACTATCGATCTAAGCGATCGCAAGTTGGCTATTGTCGGGGGTCATCCTAGGGTACAAAATGCCGTTGTTGACGCTCTCGATCGAGAATATAACTTAGGAGAAGTAATCAAATTTACTTCCAATGATAGAGAAAAAAGAATTACTCAGCAACATATCAAAGATGCTTTAAAAAGTTGCGACTATATTGTCATGATTACGGGAAATCTTTCTGGTTATATTCAAAGAACTGTGAAAAATCTCAAAAATAACGGTCATCTCAACGGCGATATTTTAACTATTACTGAATCTAGAGGAGAGTCGGGAGTATTGAGAGAAATAAAACAGTTTCTAGATGTTAATTCTAACTAATAGAAGAATATAAATTATTGCTCCCCAAAGTTGGAGGATGGGGAGCTTAAAGGAACAGTATCAGCCAAAGATTAGGCGAGATTGGCAAAATATCAACAAATACTCCCCGATTTAATTAAATCTCAACCAGAAAACAGTTAAACGCTATAGATTTTGTAGATCGGGCATATTGTTTTGTCGTTTTGCATAACTTCAGCAGGAAAGATCGATATATCTCCGATTTGTAATTTTACAGAGGGAAAAGACAGCGTTGCGATCGCTAAATATCTATTTATGGATGCTACATTTTCCAAGTATATATTTCAGGTCTTTCTGTAACTTTGATATTGCAAAATAAATAATCAGGAGAATTACTAAAATGGATCGATCGAGTGTACTTCTTATAATTGCTTTGGGTTTATTAGTACTAGCAATAACAATCTATATTATTATTAATTTTTGGCACATCATTCTTTCTCTGATAGTTTTTACAATATTAATTATTTTTACAGCTTTGAAAATACGAGATATATTGGCGATCGGGAAAATAAATCGCATCCGAAAAAGTAATGTAATTTTAATTTATTCTACCAACTTATATGCTATCCCGATAGAAGTAATTGAAAATAAAAACAGCAACCAAAAATATCAAAAACAATGGATTGTAAATTCCATTTTTCCCGAACTCAATAATGGCATAGTAAATTTTACCAACCTAGATCGCGATCTCGAAAAAGTTAAAATTACCACATCAAAAGATCGCGATTATAAAAGTTTCAAAACAGCCCAATCTGTAGCTTATATGACTCAAGAAATATATCAGAGAATGAATCCTCGAATCGAAGAAGCGAGAGAACAAATCGAGAAACTAAGAAGGGGAAAAACTTTAGCTTTAAGTTCTAGGGTATATCAAGCAAAAGCAGAAACTTTTTCTAACCGCATCGAGCAACTACAATCTTTCGTCGAACAAACTAACATCTTGAAAGAGAAGTATACTCATTTTATTCGAGAATCTTTAATCGGTTCGGAACTATCTCAGTTTAATTTAGAAGCCCAGCCTAACGATCTAGAATATCAAGCCAAGTTGCAAGCTGAGTTTAGTATTTTGAATGAGAAATACGAGGATTTAAAGAATGAAATTAATGCTTATGTAGAATTGTCGAAAGATCGCTTGTAATGAAGTAAAACAAAATTCATTTTCCGATCTAATATTTGAGAATAGACTAACAAAATGAGAAAGTATTATAAACTGTCGGAAGCTAGAGTTGCAACATTTGAAAGCGATCGCATTTATTTTAACTTTTCAGACATCCTCTCAACGTTATCAAGTTCCAACTGCAAATCCTAAATAGAAAATAAAAGAAAATGACATCAGTAATTAGAAATCGTAAAATTTTGGTTAGTTTTCTAGAAGAAGTCTTGAAAGCGATCGCCAGTAGCCAAAATCGTAGCGTAGAAGAAGCAGTCTACCCCATTCTTGAAAACAACGTTGATAAACTCAATCTAGATTTAATTCAAGCTTTACAAGAGAAAGGGAACGCTTTACTAACTAAATCACAGTCAGCAGAAAGAATTGAGCTAGCTTCAATCTTAACTAAATTAGGAGATTTACTAAATAATTTTAACCAGGGCAAAAGAGCCAAAAATTTAGAGATATGTATTTGTTGTTATCAGATTGCCCGAAAACTTTATACTCGAAAAGCCTATCCTTATGAGTGGGCTACAATCAAAAAGCAATTAGGATTGGTTTACTCTAATCGTATTCAAGGAAACAATCCTAAAAATAAGGAAATAGCAATTAAACAATTAAATCTTGCCTTAAAAGTTTTTACTAAAAATCATTTTCCCATCGATTGGGCGGAAACTCAAGTTGAGTTAGCTAAAGTCTATACTAAACGCATAAAGCAGAAAAAGCTAGATAACTATATACAAGCATTCACCATTCTTAAAGGTGCTTTAAATATTTATAAAAGAGAAAATTATCCTTACGAATGGGCAGTCATTCAAGATTTACTGGGAAAGATTTACATCATAGGAAATATTAATAATTCCAGACAAGAAGATACAGAACAAGCTATTGAGTATTATCAAAAGGCATTAGAAGTTTTTACCCCTGAAACTTATCCTAATAAATGGGCAATAACTACCAGTAATCTGAGCTATGCTTATGCATCTGGCTATAACGTAAATGTAGAAACAAGTATTAGATTATGTCAATCTTTATTGAAAACAATAGCTCGCGATCGCTTTCCCTATGAATGGGCATATATTCAAAGGCAATTGGGTTTTGCTTATGCCAAACCACATACAACAGAAAATAATCCACAACAAGCAATTAAATATTTAAAAGCAGCCTTAGAAGTTTTTACGCTAGATTGCTATCCAGAAGATTGGGCATTTACTAATCCAATTTTAGGAATGGCTTATTTTGATTTTTATGGAAAAAGAAAAGGAGAAAAAAAATATAAGTATTTGGCTGTTGAAGCTTATCAAGAAGCATTAAAAATATACACTTATGAAAACCATCCTGAAGCCTGGGCTGGAGTAAACCAAAGTTTAGCTAAGTTATATATGCATGATACAGATAATAGAAAAGAAAAAACGGAATTAGCTATTCAATACTGTAAAAAAGCTCTAAAGGTTTTTACTGCTGAAGAGTATGAATATTCATGGGCGACTATCAATAATTATTTGGGAAATATTTACAAAAATAGAATCAAAGGCAATAAAGCCAAAAATGAAGATTTAGCAAGAAAATGTTATCATAATGCCCTGCAAATTTACCAAGATATGGGCTTTGGCACAGATATATTTAAAGTAAAAAAGAATCTTGGTTTGCTTTACTTATATTCTGTTCGAGGCGATCGATTAACAAATTTACAAACAGCCAAGCAATATTTTGAAGAAGCAGAAGCAACCGATCTCGATCGAGGCTCTTATGAATGGATCGGTATTAAAAATCATTTAGCTAATATTAATCGTCAACTAAATAATTTTTCCAAAGCAATAAAAATATATGGAGAGATTTTGAGCGTTCATGCTCAAAGAGATGATAAGTGGGCATGGACTCAAAGGAATCTAGGTAATCTTTGTTTAGATAGTCCAGATAACAAAAAAAACCGAGATAGAAAGAGAGACAATGTAGAAAAAGCAATCAAAGCTTATCAACTAGCTTTAGAGGTTTACGATCCCAAAAAATCCAGCGAACAATGGGCGCAAACTCAAAGTAATCTAGGCAATGCTTATTTAAGTAGGGTTAAAGGAAGAAAGCAAGAAAATTTACGATCTGCTATTGAATGTTATCAATTAGCTTTAAAAGTTCATACTCATAAAAACTATCCTTATCAATGGGCAAAACTACAAAATAATTTGGGAAACGCTTATAAAAACTATAATATCAAGCAAGCAATAAAAGCCTACGAAGCAGCTTTAGATATTTATCAACCTCAAAATCTACCTTATGATTGTTATCGGGTAGCAAAGAACCTTGGTTATTTTGCTTTTCGCAATCAAAATTGGGAAATAGCCATCAAAGGTTATTCTTTAGCTGTAGAAGCTACAGAGATTATTCGTAGTTTTTCTATTACTGACCATCGTCGTCAAGAAATTATCAAACAAAGAATTGAAGTCTATCAAAATCTAATTCAAGCCTGTATCAATGCAGGACAAACTGAAAAAGCAATTGTATATATAGATCGTTCTCGCGCTCGCCAATTAGTGGATTTAATGGCTGGTAATGACCTTTATAGTGAAGGAGAAATTTCACCTAAAGTCAAAAAGCTATTGCAAGAATATGAAAAAATACAAAGACAAATTGAGAAAGAATCTAAAGATGCTGACAAAAATAATTTCCGATCGAGCGATCGGTATTTAACTTATCATCAAATAAGAAAAGCTCGTCTAAAAACCCACAAGAATCAAGAAAAACTTCAGCCATTAATAACCGAAAAACAAAAATTGTGGGAAGAAATTCGCCAACACGATTCAGTATTAGCAGCACAAATTAAGGTTGATGCACTGAACTGGAATGAGATTCAGCAATTACTGAATAATTCTCAAACTGCTATTCTCAGCTTCTATACAACTCGACAAGATACCTATATCTTTATTTTATATCGAGATAAAAGTCCTCAAATCCATATTTGTCATGGACAAGGTACAGTACATTTTCAGGAACAGTTCCTCCGCCAGAATTGGCTAGTTCCCTATCAGCAAATATTTAAGGAAAACGATGAATTGAAAAGAGAAGACTTAAAAAAGGAATGGATTAAAAAAATTAATGATGTCCTTGGCAATATATCTAAACGACTAAAATTAGATTCTTTAGTCGATAATCATTTACAAGGAATCCAAGAACTAATTATTATTCCTTATCTTTACCTTCATCAAATTCCCTTTTCTGCTTTACCGCTTTCGTCTGTCTCGATTAATGAGGAGAAAAGAGAATATCTGGGAGATAAGTTTAGCATTCGTTATATTCCTAGTTGTCAAATTCTTCAATTTTGCCAACAACGGGAATCTATTAAACAAATTAGCTACGGTACAGTAGAAGATGCTCAAAACAATCTCCCTGGAGCAAGAATCGAAGGAGAAAAAATTGCTCGACTGTTTAATATTTCACTAGAAAAACGCTTAATTGGTAAATCTCAAGCAACTGTTGGTAATTATCGCCAGCTTATTAAAACAGTTGAGGTTATACATTCGAGTCATCATGCTGTTTCCGATCTCAATAATCCACTGGAATCGGCTTTGAAACTAGCTGATGGTAATATTACCTTACAACAATTGATGACTCCAGACTGGCGACTGCCCAAACTTCACGATGTTTTTCTTGCTTGTTGTGAAACTCATTTAGGAGTCACCGATATTACTGAGGATATCTTAACCCTAGCAACAGGTTTTCTTTGTGCGGGAGCTAGGGCGGTTGTTTCTAGCCTGTGGGTAGCCGACGATATGGCTGCAACCCTTTTATCGATTTTCTATCATCAATTCCGCAAACAAGATAGATCTCGTACCGAGGCTTTACAACTAGCACAGCAAAAGCTGCGTAATTTGCCAGGAAAAGAACTGCAAGATATTTACGAACAACAGTTTCAGCCTTTACACAGTCAAATTAAACAACAGCGCAAAGAACTACGGAAGCGACAAAGACGCTATGCAAAAACCAACCCAGAGTATGACAAAATTCAGCAAGAAAGAGATTTATTAGCATCCAATCTGGATATCTTAGAAAGGTATTCAAATAGATCTCAAGAAGACACGCCCTTCAAGAATCCTTTTTATTGGGCAGTCTTTACCTGTGCGGGCTTAAATTAAGATTAGTTTATAGTATGAAGCTATTTCTCTAGATGCCATTACTATTAGCTTAAATTTAAGCACGATGTTAATCTCTATGAGCCAACAACAAAGCAACTCGATAGACAAACAATGCGATGAATTAGAAAAACTTTTTATTGAGTTAAGAAAATATCCGATTGGAAGCAAGCAAGGTAGAAAAATAAAAGACAAAATTTTCCTGCTTCTGTACACTGGATCGTTAAAAGATTTTTGCCATAATACAAAGAGAAAAGAATGGACTGGTTTAACATTAGATGAACGAAATAATTTACTAGACAGTGCTTGGGCAAAAACTATGTTTGAGCCTAGTAAAAATAAGTATGGTGAGGAAAATAGTTCGACCTTTATTAATTGTTATTGCTATATTTACGGAACTATTATTGATGCACGGATGTTTGCTGCTTGGAGAAAATTTTATCTGAAGACAATAGCGAGAAAGAAAGAAGATTTTTTTATGGAATCTATAAACAATGATGAGATATCACTCTTTGAAACTGAATTCTTGGATAAAGTAGAAATATCTACTAAGCTAGATATTTCTATTAAGGAAGAATTGAAAGTATTTTTCCTTGATACAGTCAAAAGAATCAAACAAATAGATTGTTCCGAAAGATTTGATACTTTCCAAAATACTCTTTGGAATGAATGGAAGATTTTCGTAAGTTCATTACCTGCAAGAGAAAAAATAGCAAGTATTAAAAATTATATCTTGTATTACTATAAAAAAAGGATAAATGATGGCTATCGCAAGCTTAAAAAAGAAAAAGAACAAATCCAAGAATTAGCAATTCAACAAGCTTCTAATACAGAACAAAGTGACGAT
>CAYXWE010000056.1:0-10493 GCA_964468145.1 uncultured Pleurocapsa sp. | reverse complement strand
TATTATTCTCATTTTTTTGATTCTGGTCTATTTCCACTACTTCTATTTCTTGTAGTTCCAGGGATCTATTTTCCTGTAATTGCTGCTGCAATTCTCCAAGGCGTTTGATTTGCCGAATTGGCAGGTTGGCGGTCAAAGAAGTCATCCGTTGATCGTTAGAAAGAGAAAATTCCATTTCTTCTCGATCGACTTCGACGTATCTAGCAACTACATCTAGAATTTCTTCGCGCATAGCCGTCATCATGTCAGGATTAATACTGGCGCGATCGTGAGCAATAATTAGCTTCAGACGGCTTTTAGCATGGTCTTTACTGTTGTCATTGTTATTCCAGGGAAAAAGCATTTCCAGAAACCTACTGAGCGTATTTAGGATTGTCTGCATGGTCGGAAACAAACACCGCAGGTGCTGTCTTCAATAATATTCAAGGTTTTTGTGACTAAAGTTTACTGGTACTTAACCGCCAAACATCTTACGTAAACGAGACAAGATGCTGCCTTGGTTTGCCATCAGATCTAAAAATGGTACTTTTTCTCCTTCCAAACGTCGAGCAATATTAGTGTAGGCTGTTGCTGGCACAGACTCGTAATCTCCTAGTACTAGTGGTTCGCCTCTGTTGGTAGCTTCGATCACTTTTTCATCGTCAGGAACGACCCCAATTAAGGGTACGCCCAACAATTCCAAAACATCTTCGACGCTCATCATTTTATTTTCTTCGACCATATGGGGTTTAACTCGATTGACAATTAAGCCAATTTTATTGACCCCTTCTGCCTCCAATAATCCAATTACGCGATCGGCATCTCGTACTGCTGCTACTTCGGGGGTAGTAACAATCAAGGCTTCGTTGGCTGCGGAAATAGCGTTACGGAAACCCAATTCGATTCCTGCAGGACAATCGATCAAAATATAGTCATAACCTTTGGCTAAGGCTCCGGCTATCTTTTGCATCTGTTCTGGTTTGACTGCTTCTTTATTGCGGTTTTGAGCAGCAGGAAGCAAGACTAAACCTTTGAGGCGTTTGTCTTTGACCAAAGCTTGCGCTAAACGACATTCTCCTGCTAATACATCGATTGCGGTATAGACTACTCGTTCTTCTAGTCCTAGCAACAAATCTAGGTTTCTCAATCCAAAGTCAGCATCGATGAGGGCTACTGAACGATTGTGCTTGGCTAATGCTGCTCCTAAGTTAGATGTGGTAGTGGTTTTACCCACTCCTCCTTTGCCAGAAGTAACAACAATTATACGACTCATATTGTTTACTTACGATTTATGTAGCTGTGGTTATTTTGCTTGATTGCCAGATGTTATGCCCGAGTCCGTGCAATGCGATTTTTGAAACAGAACATTTAATCTCAAAAATCGCTGTATTAGGAGCGATTTTCAATAGTTCGATCGATCCAGGCCCGTTTTAGCGACGAAAAATCATAATTTTTCGTAAATTCAGAATTTTTCGCCAATTTTATACCATCTGTAGTGACAAAAGCCAATTCTGGCGTCCATTTCCGCGGTCTGAGTTTAGGAGGACGAGCCACCGCATCCGCGATACGCAGTTGAGTAAACTCCATGCGCAAAGCATGAATCCGACATTGATGGTTGCCTTGCGCTCCTGCATGGGCAATACCCCGCAAACGTCCCCAAACTAGAATATCCCCTGCTGCGATCGCTTTACCTCCTGGATTCAAGTCGCCACAGATAACGATCGTTCCTGGATGGCGTATTTCTACCCCAGAGCGCACTGTACTCTGCAAATACAAAGGCTCTGCCAAGCTAGGAGTTAAAGTTTTGCCACTAGTATCTTGACTGTCGATCAAAGGTCGAACAGAATCATTTTGTTCTACGGAGTAGCCACTACCAGCAGCTACTACTGCAGTTTGTCGGCGATTTGTGCTGACAACGGATAAAGATAGTTGTGCGTCATCGAGAGTTTCGGCAATGGTTTGTAACTGTCTGGCATCAAGCAATCGATCCTGGGCAACTAAACAAACTTTAGTGTCTATTTGCCAAGACTGCTCCTTGGTTTGTAACAGATGTTTTAGCTCTTGCCAAGTTTCTGACCAAGGTAAATCGGAATTGATCTCTGCTTGGGCGGGTAAAGTCAATAAAATGCGATCGCCGTCATTTTTAATGCCGATCTGCGAATAGCTACTGATTAAGGGAGAGGGATCGGATATATCTTCTGTTTTGTCTAGGGAGATAATAGGCTCGGTCATAGGGAGATAGAAGGCTCGATCTTCTAATAACTTGGATCATCCGTATATCTACGTATATCTACTTTTTAGGTAGTTCGGTTTTTACGCTTCACATACTAACGTAAATTTCTCAAGATGAAATATTAGGAAAATCTTAAGCTCCCTGCCCTAGCTATACAATTCTTAATTTTTTAAGCGCGACCAAGCAGACAGCAAGCCATCTTTGTTACCCACATTTCCTGGAAATAGAACTACAGGTAAGTTAGGAAATCGGTCGTGAGTAGGCTCGGTTCTGATTACAGAACATCCTGGTAAAATTTGTCCCAAAAGCCTAGCAGAAGTTAGTTTAAGACCGGCACTGAGTACGTCGTTAGAAGTGATTCCTCCCTTACTAATTAAAAAACCAATGGATGTTGGCAATCCTCGCACCACATCCATCAATAAGGCAGAAACTCCCATGCCAAAGTTGAGGCGTTGCTGAATATCTGTGAAACTTAATTCTTGACGGCTGGTATAAACCACGGGAGTTTTTCCCCGATCGAATACCTGCCGTAGATTGTCGAGAGTCGATTGCAAAATTTGCTCCCGATCTTTGGGGCGATCGCGCAAACGCACTACATCTACCTCAATTCCCACCGCATCTGGTTCTTGCAGCAGGCAATTTAACTGCTCGGTGGTTTTTTGCACGTGAGAGCCAACCAAAACTACACCAGGCTTATCTGTAGGTTTATAAGTATTCATCTGGCTTGGTGATGTTGGCTGCTCTCCCAATTGGGCTAGAGAAGTTAATAAACTAGCAGCAGAGCGAAATAAGAATCGCTTACCTTTGCTCGCAGCAATTAATACTGCTTGGGCGAATAAATCAAAATCGTCTTGAGTTTCCCCATCAACCGCAACGCACTGATTATCCTTAAGCTCTAATAGTTTAGTTGAGAGGCGATCGCTACGAATATCTGACAGGGTTAATCTTACAACATCTTCCGCATCAATTTTTCCCTGAGTTTTTTCGCAGACATAATCGGGCAAGTAGCTATGACTGTAACCGAATACCGAATCGCGAGCAAACTCAGTATCCGCCACTGGGGTTTTAACTCCATCGATCTTCAAATAATGAGTACTATCAATCGTAATTCTGCCCCCTTCAAAAAAGGCAGGGGTCAAAAAATGAGCGTCAAAATCGCCTAATTCTTCAGCAATAATATTGGTTTCTACAGGGTAGTGTCCTCGCAATGTAGAATCGGAACGACTGACGACTAAAAAATCTTTAATTTGGGCTTGAGCGATCGCAACTTGGAGATTTTGACACACTTCTTTGGTAGTAGCTTCGGCAAGCTCTCGACTCATGGCTCTGGTGTTGGTCAAAATAAACACAATGGGAACATCATCCTCTAACCCTTGTCGCAGAGTGTCTACATCCCACTGCATCAGCAATAGACAGCTATGGACGGTTTGCGATCCCGTAGGATCGTCATCGAGAACAATTATTTTGGGCTGGGATTGATTCATAGTTGTTCAACAAATGTAAAATTTGCCTGTATTTTATTTAACTAATTCTAAATATTTTATGTACTTAAGAAAACTGCGTTACAATGCTGGCAAAAAGCGCAATTTAACCCATCAAGTCGCCAAAACTTTATAGATCGGATAACTTTAGTAATTAAAACCTGCGGTCATCAAGCAAAAATTAGGTCGTAATTATTCTATTTTTGATTACTAGACCTATGGGCATAAGTCCTTAGTCGTCATAAGTTTTTGTCATTTGTCAAAAAACTATTAAATGAACGATCTCGCCAGATCCCGATCGCCTTTATGTCTACTAATCAGTTACTAATATTCTAAATACCGCCTGCCAAAAGCAGTATCGTTACTTATCGTTACTTACCAGGACGTTCAAGCCGTTCAGAGGAACTAAACTACCGTGCGAATCCCACTCGACTATTACCGAATTCTCAGTATTCCCATACTCGCTAACAACCAACAGTTAGAACAAGCTTATAGCGATCGCTTGTTACAAAAACCGCGTCGCGAATATAACGAACAAGCAATTAAGGCTCGTGAAAGTTTAATCGAGCAAGCTTATCAAGTTCTTTCAGATTCAGAGCAAAGAGCCGAATATGATGCTCAATTTCTGGTCGGTATGCAGCCCATTGCCACTGCTGAAATAGGGGAAAACGAACCTGATGAGAATGCTGAAAATGAGGATGTAATCGACGAATCTGCGATCGCCGATGTTCCTCTGGTTACCTCTACCATTAATATTTTGCCTACTCAACTAGTGGGGGCATTGCTGATTTTACACGAGCTTGGTGAATACGAGCTCGTTTTAACTACAGGAATTGACTATTACAATTGCCAAGAGTTTAGTCAGCTACAACAGCAACAGGATGAAGAAACTAATCTCGATACCCAAGAGAATATCATTTTGTCTTTGGCACTAGCTTACATGGAATTGGGACGGGAACAATGGCATCGTCAAGAATACGAACCTGCTGCTGTTTCTTCTGGGTTGGGAATCGATTTACTCGACCAAGAAAACTTATTTCCTCAGGTAAAGCAAGAGTTAGAGTTAGACCTAGATAAGTTGCGTCCTTACCGAGTTTTAGAGTTAATTTCGCAAAATGTACCAAATTCCGCACCTAGAGCGAAGGGATTTCAGCTATTACAGGAAATGCTGGTAGAGCGAGAAGGTATTGAGGGTAAGGGACAAGATTGTTCGGGATTGAGCTTCGATCAGTTTCTCTGTTTTATTCAACAGCTTAGAACTTATCTGACTTCAATCGAACAGCAAAAATTATTTGATAGCGAAATACAAAAAGATTCGGCGATCGCCAGTTATTTAGCAGTTTACGCTCTTTTGGGTCGAGGATTTTGTAACCAACAGCCCGAACTAGTGCTGCGGGCGCAGCGAAAGTTAGATTACCTGAGCATTAAGCAAGACGTAACTTGGGAACAGGCAGTATGTGCTTTGCTATTAGGTCATACCGAAAAAGCGATCGCCAAGGTACATCAAAGCCAAGATACTTCCAAGTTAAATCAAATCTTACAGCACGGGGATGGTAGTACGGATCTTTTACCAGGAATGTGCTTTTATGGCGAACAATGGCTACACGAAGATGTGCTGTCCCAGTTTGTAGACTTAATCGATACCAAGCTTACCTTAAAAGAATATTTTGCCAATCGAGAAGTTCAAGCCTATCTCAACGAGCTTATTTCTGCTACTGCTACTGCTACTGTTCAAAGTTCTACTCCTATAGCATCGGCTAATGCTTCACAGGAGAATGATATTAGCCAAGGGGATAATATTACTATTTTGTCTCGCTGGCGCAATTTATTTTCTGCCTCCAAAACAGACTCTACGGCATCCAGGGATCGAGTTCTGGTTGACGATCTTGATGAATTAGGTCGCTCATCGCCAACATTAGTAGGAGCGGGAGTAACAGCCACCGTTGCAGGTAGCATGAAACAAAATCATCAAACCTCCTCTCCAGCAAAACAAAGACCCAAAAGTAAATCTCAACGCAAGTCTCAAAAAGATAAAAATGTTCGTTCTAGATCTAGAACGGGCAATACTCCCGTCAACAGTTCTCAGACTGCGGGGCATATAAATCAGGCGGAAAGGGTCGATCTTAGCGATCGCGCGCCTCGCGGTACTGCGAGCAAAGCTTTTGCCACAACCAAAAAGCCAAGAGTCACCCAACCCAAATCTCTTTCTTTACCGTTACAGTCCGCAAGGGCTGTCCCTCCATCTGCGATCGAGAAAGCCGAAAATAGAGCCAAACAACAAAACAATGCTCGCAAAAAGAAAGTCAACAGCGCAACTGCGGTCAAAGGCTGGTTATTCATTTTCGGTATGATTTTTGGTGCGGTTGCTTTGGGTTATGTGGTTACTAAACTATTCTTAAACCCAACTCCAAAAACCGCTAAAAAAGCACAGCTAGCGATCGCCCTAACTCAACCCAATATTAAATTTCCCCCAGTCAAACCTAAACCCTTAGTTGCCAAACCCAAACCTAAGTTAACTTTTACTCAACAATCTCAGCAGGTAATAGAGAAATGGCTAACTAGTAAATCCGCAGCCTTTGGTAAAGAACACCAAATCAAACAACTCGATAATATTTTGGCAGAACCACTACTAACTACCTGGCGCGATCGCGCTGTTGACTACCAAGAAGGGGATTTTTATCGAGAATACCAGCACCAGATTAAAATGCGATCGGCAAAAGTCAATCCTCAAAACCCCAATTTAGCTACAGTAGAAGCAGAGGTAAAAGAAAAAGCCCAGCACTATCAATCGGGACAACTAGACAGTACTCAGTCTTACGATGACAATCTGTTAGTGCGCTATCAATTGGTGCGTCAAGGTCAAAAATGGCTGATTAAAAGTGCCGAAGTACTAGAGACTTTGTAATGAGTTAGAAATAAACTGTGAGGTACTTAACTTGTCCGTTAAGGCTGACAAAGAACAAAGAACAAATGACAAACAACAAACTAATTTTCTACCAAGCGAAATAGCAACAATTGACTTATCTGTTCTTGGTTAAAATTATCATCGCTAATCAACAGTAGGCTTCGGCTACCATCTGGTAAGCGAGGCCCTATGGTCATACCTTCTAGGTTATCGAGATAAATATTAAGCTCCGAAAGATCTAAAAGAAGTTGTTTTTTGAGAGTGCGTAATTGACCCAGATTGCCCCTAAGACTTTTAATGTTACTGGTATCGGTAGCGTTGCCAATTACTACCTGAAATATTTTAGCTCCAGCCCCAGTAAAGCCAAAAGTTCTTTCTAAACTAAGAAAGTAGCCTTCGGTTTGTAATGCTAATAGTTCGGTTAATCCATTAGAAATAACTTCTACGGGTGCGGGATCGAGTAGGTAAAGGTGTTCGGCAACCAATACAGGATTGCCCACGGGATTGATGACATAGTGCAAAAAGCGAATTCGAGATCGCTCTTCTCCTTCAAAAGATTCATCTTGAATCAAAGCTGATTCGGTGGCGGTAAAGATTCTAAAGGGATCTTCTGGCAAACCCGTACGATTAATCGTGAGGGATTCAAAAGCTAAGTTTTCCTGCACTCCTTGGGTTATTTCGGGGTCTTTGCTGGCTAAAAATCGCTGGGGCAAACGAACATTGCTCAGTTTTTTTCCCGTACCTAATTCAAATTCAGCAATAAAAGGCTTAATGTTTTTAGCGGTATTACCTTCGCTAGAAATAAAAACCGAATTTCTGGGAGACAGGGCAATTCCTTCGGGATCGATTTTTTCTTCTGGGTAATTATTGCCCCGTTTATCTTGGATGAGGGTAACGCTTTCTGGTTTAAAGCCATCGATCTTAATTTTACCGCTGTCTGTTTGAGCGATATCTAAATCGAAGGTGTAAAAACGGGCGGGGGATATTCTTCCGCGATCGTCAGACAGAACATAAAAGCGATCGAGGTCGCGATCGTAAGCGATCGCCGATAAACCACCAACTATTGTGTTTTGAAATTCTACTTTGGGTATTTCGTATTGGTCTATATACTCTAAAGAAAAGTCACGAAATATTCTTTCGTTTGCTGATACTCTTTGAGGTGGAGTACAGGCGGTTAGAGAAAAAACAGTACCAACTAATAATAGAATTACCCAGTATTTAACTAAATTTTGATTTTGGTAGTTGGGAATGCTACCTTTCAAGCAGCTTATCCAACCACTACTTTGGCGATCGCTCACAATTTTATGACGTTATAAACTATGGTGTTAGAACCTACATTCATTAATCTATCAGCTTATGTCTTCATCAATTGACTAATGACTAACGACCAATGACAGTCATAACCAATCATTTCCTAGTTTCAAATAAAATTGCTATATCTAACTGCGAGATAAGACTGACGACAAGCCTCGAACAATACTCTGTCGATAAGCAACAGCCAAGGCATTAATTAACAAGCAAGTCGTACCCAACCCGAATAGTATAAAGGTTACTGGGGTAATAATACCAATGATGAACCAGGTAGAGACATGAAGAAACAATGTAACTGCAAAGATCGCGCCAATAGTCAGGGATAATCTTATTTTTGATAAACCCTGACTCGTCCCAACTAAAATCAAGGTGCTAATAGTAGCGATTAGATTAGCTGGGACGAGAAAGGAACATATTGCGACACAATTGTGCCGTGAGAATTCAAAAATTGGCTCTAAATCGAACATGAACTATAAATGGTGTTTTTATTGCACTCTACTGTAATAATAGTAGTCCAATGGCAACACCATAGCCCTTTTTTCCTTTTTTCCCCAAACCAACGTCACTTCATTTATCGCGCGATCGTTGACCATTTATCATTAGTTTGTAATCCGCTCTTATTCCTCTGCCAAACCTTTTTCTTCTACGTCGGGGTAAAAAATTTGAGGTAGCCTAGAATCTCGCAGATTCATTCAGGAGAAAGCTCTCGTACCAAAATATTTAATGTTTAATGTTTAATGTTTAATGTTCAATGTTTGGTCAATAAATCAACTTGGTTAGTGAAAATTATTTAGATGGCACTAAGCGTTTTTCCAAAGACTTAACCCGAAGTTTTGCGGTATTGTTTTCAGGATCGTATTCTAGGGCTTGTTTGTAGGTTTCTACTGCCTTGGCGATCATTTGTTTTTTCTCGTAAACGTTACCCAAATTATTGAGAGCAATTACATATTCGGGATAGCGTTTGAGAGCTTCTTTATACTGTCTGATGGCAATGTCATATTGCTCTTGAGCAAAATAAGCGTAGCCCATAGCATTATGAATCAAAGCCTGGTTTTCTTCTGGCAATCCTTTCTCTGCTTTTAAAGCCTTGTTTAATAAAGTCAAAGACTGGACAAAGAGCTTTTTGTCTAAATAAAGACTACCCAGTTCGTAATATTCTTCCGCTGTACCTTTTTCTTCTTTGAGTTTCTTTTGCAGACGAGAAAAAGTAGTCTCTTGCTTGCGCGTTCTGATTACCTCCCGCAAAATGTAGATCGCTGCAAACACTAGTATTGCTAATAAAGCGGAAATATATATTACAGGTAAATTCTCATTCATAAGGCGATCGCGATTATTATAAGTATCTTTACTAAATAATTTTCACACATCTGCTAAAGCAAGATCCTTAACAGTTAACAAAATGTTGATTTCTTGGTTAATGTTGGGGATTCCCACCTTTTGTTGCCTGAGTTAACTACTTCTTTGTATCGCGCCGATCAAATAATATAGGAGTAAATGAAGTTAGCAATCAAAGATAAGGCGATCGCTACTACACCACTTCCAATTATCTTCAGCCAACCAAGTAGTTTCTCAATCTCACTAAGGCGTTTTTCTACATCATCTAATTTCTGCGAGTTCTTCTGAACTACAGTTTCTATAACGGCTATTTTCTCAACATTTCTTACTAGCTGGTTGAGTATAGCCCCTTCGTATTGTGATTTGGTTTCTGGATTGGTCATTGCTATGTCGGAACTGAATTGGGATCTAAATCCAAAATAAATTCTTTGCTTGCTTCTCTAGTAGATTTAAATTCAATGTAACAAAGTTGTTGAAAATGTGAAATCGAAATGCTAGTTTTTCGTGTTCGAGATTGATAACAGATCGATAGTAGGATAGGTTCATAGAGATTTGCGAAAGATAATCTTATCTTCTCCTGGCTGATAAAATTCTCGAATACGCGCTTCTTCTTCATAACCACATTTACGATAAAATGCCCGCGTATCCTCAAAGCCATCCAAACCCGAAGTCTCTACTAGTAAAATGCGCTCCCCTCGCGCTGCCAACTTCTGTTCGACATATTGCACCATAGCCGTACCAATACCGCGCCCTTGATAGTCAGGATGCACCGCAATCAAATATAAGTTCCAAGTCCCCTCGGTCATTTTCTCTGGCGCGCAGTAGGCGATCGCGATCGCTCGTTCTTCTTCATAGGTAAACCATAATTCACTTTCGTTTTTGCCCTGAAAATAGTCCGATATCATTTCATCCAACATATCTGCTGGAAATAAATCATGAGCTTCGATTACTTTTTTTAAAGGGGCAATATCTTCACGTGTAATAGATCTAATTTTGCCAACTATTGCCATATTACTTTTTTAACTTCTTCCTCAATTTCATAGGTCAAATTTATTGCTACTTCTTGTTATTTTTCTTCATTTAGATTAAGAATGCGATTCATTATTTTTTCGATCTAAAAACCTAACCAAGTCAAGCGATAGCCCTACCCTGGGAGTTTTTAAAATATTGTCTAACTTACAACGCAATCTGTAGGTTATTCGAGCAAAAGAGTGTAATGAATTTGAATCAATTTTTTCAATAAATCTTT
>CAYXWE010000055.1:0-10607 GCA_964468145.1 uncultured Pleurocapsa sp. | reverse complement strand
AAGGAGGATGATTTTTAATGACCCAAGTGGTTGTTGGACAAAACGAAAACATAGAATCTGCACTACGTCGATTTAAACGCCAAGTATCCAAAGCAGGTATCTTCGCCGATATAAAACGTCGTCGTCACTACGAGACACCAATTGAAAAGCGCAAACGCAAAGCAATTGCTCGTCGCAAAAAACGTTACCGTTAAAAATAGCCCCGCATTCATTGTTGGCTCGAATTATCTGGCGATAGATTGCGGTTATATATATCTGATAAAAGGCGATCGCTTGACTAATAGAATTATTGTTAGTTGCGATCGCTTGTTTTTTGCTAAAGAATTGGTTTATTAGACACGAGCGCAATGCAGGATCTCAGGTATCGGAAGTTAATAGTTTTTTGTCATTTGTCATTTGTCAAAAACTGACGATAGAACGGGATTTATGCTCATAGGTCTATTTTGTTGGCAATATTCAAAAGCAATGTCTATATAAAGACCATAATAGTAATCAAAACGTGGATTTGATACCAACCAACGATCTTTCTGAATATGCTATTTGCGATCGCCATTTGACGATCGTCCGACTATCGCGAAGTATTGATAAATATACAGAATGCGAATTAGTTGTCGGAGAAGACATTAGAAAATATTTTCCTGAAATTATTGGTTTAGAATCAACCTGTAGGGAAATATTGTCGGGAAAGCAACATGACTTTGTTCTAGAAAGTGTTACTCGCGATCTCAACTCGTCTACTCCGATCTATTTTAATTTAGTCATAAAATCCCTCGACAAATATTTGATTTTCTTAATTGAAGATGTTAGCGAGCTAATGCTGCTCAAACGATCGTTGATGCAGCAGCTAAATGAATCGGAAATTGCGCTGAATAAATTACAAAGATTTGAATACTGCACTAATAAAATTATTGCGGGAATGAGGGACGTTTTATTAATTACAACTCCTTCAGGAAAAATAGAGCGAGTTAACAAATCCGCCATTGATTTATTTGGCTACAAAAAGTCAGAAATACTCGATAGCAAGATTGATGACTTAATTAAAGATCCCAATTTCGATCGCGTAAAAATATATGATTTTTTATTAGCAAACAAAGATACAGTCAAAAAAGTTGATATTGCTTTTTATAATAAAGCCCAGGAAAAGATTAATATTGAATTTGATTGTTTTATTGCGCCAACAGAAGTTAAAGATTTTTTTAACTGTGTATATATTGGTCGAGATATTACTGCTAGAGAAAAAGCCGAAGCAGAAACGAGGAAGGCTTTAGCTAAAGAGCAAGAATTGAGACAGCTAAAATCGAAATTTATTTCCATGGCTTCCCACGAATTTCGCAATCCTTTGAGTAGTATTTTGTTGTGCGTGCAAAATTTGAGCGACTATGATAGTTTGGAAGCGGGCGATCGCGATTTATATCTACAAGCAATTCAGGATGCTGCTTTAACCATGAATTCTTTACTAGAAGACGTATTAGTCTTAAGTAAAGCAGAATCAGGAAAGCAAAGGCTGACAATTAGCTTATTAAATTTAAAACAGTTCTGCTTACAAATTATTACAGAATTAAGTTCGATTTATACTGAGGTTGAAGTAGAATTTAACTATGCCATTCCTCAAGAAGAAATCAATTTAGATCGGCAAAATCTCAGGCAGATTATCAACAATTTGCTTGCCAACGCTCTTAAATATTCGCCTAAAAATGAAACTGTAAGTTTAACTATATCTTCTACTAATATCGATCCCCTAACTGATATTACTATCGAAGTACGAGATCGCGGGATCGGCATTCCCCAAGCATCACAAAAACATTTATTTGAATCTTTTTACCGAGCGAGTAATGTAGGTAATGCTCCTGGTACGGGTTTGGGACTATCCATCGTTAAAAAAGCAGTCGAACTATATGCAGGATCGATTACAATCGATAGTGAAGTCGGTAAAGGAACGCAGATTACCGTGAAATTACCCATTAGTAGTTAAAGTATTGAAAGGCGATCGAAATAGGTTTAGTAAAGTTATAAATTACGATTTGTTAGTTTACAATAAGAATTGTATAAGCATAAATTCTTGAAGTAACATATCAAGCTTTTAAACTACAAATATTAGTCGAGGTAGTATATCGATTATGGGCGAAATTACCAAAGCAGAAATGCGCCAGAAGTTGGGCAATGTTTCTCAGCTACAGGATCTTTTGTTTGGCGAAGAAAAGAAAGAGTTTAATGATAAGTTCAGACAGCAGACTCAGACAATTAACAATTTAGAATCCAAACAACAGGAATTCCAGTTACTAATAGAAAAGCAACTCGAACAGTTAGAAAAACAGTTGACGCTAAAAATTGATTCGGTCAGCAACACCTTAGAAAAAAAACTTCAGTATTTAGAATTAACTACAAAAGATTTACAGGCAAAACTACAGCAAGAGTTAGATTCTGTTTCTCAATATAGTTATGAAAGCATAGATTCTTTGCAAAATAATCTTAAAATTCAGGCTAATGATTTAAGAACCGAAATTACTCAATCAAAAGCTAACTCAAACCGAGATTTAGAGCTATTAAAACAACAGATAAATGAAAGATTAGAATTAAGCCTAAAGCAGCTATCTACAGGAAAAGTATCTCGGAGCGATTTGGCTGAAGCACTCTTTGAATTATGTCTACAACTAAAAGAACCTAGTGCTGAGTTGGAATCACCTCAGAATTCGGATAATGGCAAGGTAGTTGAATTAGTACTACAAGAGCAACAGTCTCCCGCAGAGAATTAACAGTTCGGTTTGGGCATAGTAATAAAAGTAGTAAAATGACTTAAATTTTACGTAATTTGCCCTACCCAAACTTCCTGCTGTAACTTTTACTATTCATAATTTCCGTAAATACAAGCTGTTAAGTTTCAAAGAAAGTTAACTATAATTAAATGCACTATTTTGAAAATTATGGTCTATCGGCTTGTTGAAAATACGCGATCTTATAGTAATTATCCCGGCTATATTAATTAGCAAATCTGCGATCGCTTCGGGTTTATCGACTAAAGCTAATCCTAATTTAGTTAATGGTTGCCAGCCCATAGGCAATGGTTCTTTAGCATCAGTTAGCAATAGTACCGAGGGGTCAAAAACCAAAGAGCAAGACAATAATATTGCTCGACGCAATACATCTTCTTCTTTAGCTCAAGGAAGCATTTGGTGGGCAGCCGAACAGTTCGATCCCTTTGAGGGGAAACTAATACAAGATTGGCTAACCCATTCTCAAAAACAACAGATTAATCTCACTGTAGATTTGCAATTGTGGAGGCTCTTAGACTATTTTGGACGCTATCGTTTTGTCAATCAGTTTGGGACAGTAGCTAGAAAATATGGCTACAGTTTGAATGTTATGAACCAAAAACAACGCTGTCTGGCAACTTATCAATACAATCGGTTTGGTCAGCCTCCAAAATGGGAACTTCAGTTACAGCAGTTGGGAGAAGATAGTTTACAGCTTGATAAACCTGAAAAACAAAAAAATTAATTTTGCCTGACTACTTAATAAACCTATGCGCATAAGTCCGAGCGCGATCGCAAGTTTTCGACAAATGACTATTAAACGTACAATTGCTGAGATCGCGATCGCCTGTATGTTTAATGATTGACCAGTAGTTTTTCTTGAGCGATAGAAGCGAGTAACAAGTTGCAGACTTCTCTTACTGCACCCTGTCCTCCAGATTGCTTGGTAACATATTTGGCAACAGCTTTATTTTCAGCAATAGCATCAGCAACCGTTAGAGGAAATCCCACAGCGTTGAGTACGGGTAGATCGTTAAGATCGTCTCCCATATAGGCTACTTCAGCTAGAGATAAATTGAGTTTTTTGCATAAATTTATTAAAACGACTAGTTTATCTTCGACACCAATAAAACAATTTTCGATACCTAATTTGCGGGCGCGATGATTGGTTGCAGGAGAATCATTGGCACTAATAATTGCTACTTCTATTCCCGATCGCTTTAGTAACTGAATTCCTTTACCATCTTTGACATTAAATTTTTTACTTACTTCACCGCTTTCGCTATAGTAAAGACCGCCATCGGTTAAGATACCATCAACATCTAAAGCCAACAGTTTTACCCGAACAATATTATCGATCGCTGGGTTTTGGGGATGAAACATAATTATATTTTTAGACGAGTAGAGATTCTAGGTTATTTTTTTCTAAAGTATTGACTAAGACTTGGGGATTGGCAACTTTTTCTAATCTATTGGTACGTCGATCTTGTTTGGTACGAATATTTTTATTGAGGTCTGCTTGGGAGTTGTTGAATAGATTATCTTGGCTTAATTTTAATCCTGCAGAATGCAAGAAGTTATACAAGAAAATAAATTTCTCTTGATTGTTATCTAAGCTATGAATTTTTTCATATTCTAATATTTTGACTTCTTGATTGCTTTGTTTTAGTTCTTCTTCAATAAAGCTATAATAATCTTCTTGAAAAAAGAGCCATTTCAGAAATTTATTGGGATTGAAGTCTAATTTTAGTTGGGTAGTATCTTGACGATCCCAACTCTTGATTGAGTTAGCGAATTGAGAGGAAAAATAAACATCTAAGAGATTTCGTTTGACAATTACTTTTTGAATTTTTTTATTTTTGATAATAGTTTCTTTTAAATTTTCTTTCGATAAATGATTGGGGAAAATTTTGAAGCTTACATACTTTTTGTTACTATAGCGATCGATTAGATCGAGGATTTCTTGAGGATTTTCGGCGACAAACTTAACTAATTGAGGATCGTTTTGGTTGCTAATCTGCAACTGGTAGGTTTTATTGAGATAGGCAATTACTTTATCTGTTATATGACGCTTGTTTATATAGACAGATTTGTTGTGATAAATTTCATAGAGCGATTCTATTTCTTTGAATTTACCTAAAAGATCGCCAAGATAGTTAGTACCGTTTCTGGGCATTGATAGTATAGCTAAAAATCTAGTTTCCATATTTCTCTATTTTAAATTATAGTAAGGGCAGGGGGAGCAATCGATTGTCTAATTGTTCTAACTATTAGATTGTGCTTGTAATTCTAAATTCCATTTCTTTTCTATAACAGCCTGTAGCTTTTGAAATATTTTCTTAGTTCGATGGGGTTCTAATTCAATTGATTTTTGATAGGCATTTAGAGCATCATCGATATTACCTTTTCTTAGCTGTAAATTTCCTATATTGAGATGTAGGTCTGCATTTTTACAAAACATTTTCACCGCCTGTTGGTAGATATTAATCGCCTTGTCTAAGTTATTTTGTTGGGTAAAGATATCAGCGAGATTGCTATAAAAATATTCAGTATTAGGAGACAAATCGATCGCGCTATTGTAGTATTTGATGGCTTCTGGCCATGCTTTTTTCTTGCGAAAGATATCTCCTAAACAGCGATAATTAAAAGCATTTGCTGGTTCTAAATCTATAGCTTTGAGATAGTTTGCTTCAGCTTGAGCTAGTTTATTTTGCTTCATTAAGACATCCCCTAGCAAACGATAAAATGGAGAATATTCAGGGTCGATCGCGATCGCCCGTTCGTATACTGTTATAGCCTCAGATAAAGAATTATTGGCAAGTAAAATTTGTCCGAGGGATTGATAAAAACTTTCCCATTTGGGGTTTAAAGAAATTGCTTTTTTGTAAGCGGATACTGCTTCTGGTAATTTATGTTGCTTGCGGAAGATAACACCTAGTTCTCCATAATAAGTGGCATTATTTGGCGCGATCGCAATTGCTTGTTGTAGTTTGCTTGCTGCTAGTTCTAGTTTGTTTTGTCGAGTTAAAGCTATACTTTCAAAATGAAATTGTAGGGGATAGGTTTGGGAGTCAACACACAAGGCAACATATTCTTTGATATATCTAGCAAAGGTCATCCCGTTAGTAGAAAAACTACTGTGTCGATAGACAGTATCTTTCTCAATGAAGTTTAGCTTTAGATGTTTGGCTACACTAGGATAAATTGGTATCTGAAATTTATTGAGTATCCATCGTTGCGGATTTTTAGTTAGTAAATCCTGGGCCAAAATAGGTATTTTTAGTAGTTTTAATATTTGGTTGACTACATGAAAACCTAAAATATCGCTAGGATGATTTTGAGTATTGAATAGATGGTATTGTTGATAGTTTTCCCGAATAAAACTACTGACTTTCACGCTTAAGTTTGATTCTCTTTTGGCTAATTCTTGTAAGCTGCGATCGACGGTGTTTGATAGAAATTCTGGGCTATAGAAATCAGGATCGCTGAGTATTGTTATGATTTCGTCTGCTGTTTTACCCGATGCTAATAATGAAATTATATTGGCATCTCCATGAGGAATTATACCGTAGGGATAGTTGGGCTTGATAATATGGTTATGGGGATTTTTGCAATACTGAGGAAAATAACCTTTGAAGTAAAGAGAAGGAAAAGATATTTTTTGGCAGTTGGGCGATAGTTTTTTTTGTATAGA
Source organism: uncultured Pleurocapsa sp. (assembly GCA_964468145.1). GTDB lineage: Bacteria > Cyanobacteriota > Cyanobacteriia > Cyanobacteriales > Xenococcaceae > Waterburya. The sequence goes on along the minus strand of CAYXWE010000055.1, from coordinate 4,163 downwards.
TTGGGTACTGCGATCGCCGTGATGGTTTTTGACTGGTTGATAGATGAATAAGTCGGTTTGCTGGAGTAGTTCTTCGGGAATGGTTGTTTGTTGCTCGATTAGGTTATGTACGGGAAAGCAATGGACTATGTATTCTCGGCAAAAAGTAGCAGATCTGTGTAGGTATTCTGCAATTAGTTTGTTTTGGCAATTGGCGTAGATTAGGCAAACTTTTTTCATGGTTTTTGATTAACCGCAGAGGGCGCACAGTTTTGATGGTTTTTTTGGTCTTTTTGCGTTGTGCGTTTAGTTATTTTAAGGAAGGTTGGTGATAGTTTGTTGTTTTGTTTGGTGTTGTTTGTTGAGTGGTTTTTAAGAGAGGGTTATTGTTTATGAGTTTGTTTTGAAAGGAGGTTTGTTGCTTCAAAAGTATTATTTTGAAGCAACTGTTTTTTGATTTAGGCGTAGGCTAGATCGGTGATGTTGAGACTGTTACGGACGTTAATGATGGGGCGTAAAACGGTTTCTAATTTGGCTAAGGGAATCATGTTAGGGCCATCGCTGAGGGCATTGTCGGGATCTTCGTGGATTTCCATGAAGAGGGCATCGATACCGATCGCAGCAGCAGCACGAGCGAGATAGGGAACGAATTCTCGTTGTCCTCCTGATTTGTTGCCCTGTCCTCCAGGCATCTGGACGCTATGGGTGGCATCGAAAACTACGGGATAGCCTAAAGCGCGCATCTGAGGTAAGGAACGAAAGTCTACTACTAGGGTGTTGTAGCCGAAACTAGTGCCTCTTTCTGTTAGCATTATTTTATGGTGACCGCTCTCTTCTAATTTTGTCACTACGTTTTTCATGTCCCAAGGTGCGAGAAATTGACCTTTTTTAACATTGACGGTTTTACCCGTGGCTGCTGCTGCGAGTAAGAGATCGGTTTGACGACAGAGGAATGCAGGAATTTGCAGGATATCGACTACTTCTGCTGCGATCGCAGCTTGTTGGGGGAGATGGATATCGGTTAAGACTGGTACGCCGATTTCGTCTTTAACCCGTTGCAGAATGGATAAGCCTCTTTCTATGGGTTGTCCGCGAAAAGAATGGATCGAGGTGCGGTTGGCTTTATCGAAGGAAGATTTGAAGATGAAAGGGACACCCAGGCGATCGCATACTTTACGGATCTCTTCTGCCATTTTTAGGGTAGAGCTTTCTGATTCTATAACGCAAGGGCCACCGATTAGGGCTAGGGGTTGTCCTTCACCGATGCGAATATTTGAGGAGATTTGAGCTAGTTGCATGAGTTTTTTAGTGGTTGGTGATTGATAATTAATTGTTGATAGCTAAAGGCTGGGCATCGTAGCTACGAACGTTATTGCTAGGGGTTGCTGGAATTATTTCTCCTGGATCATAGTAATTTTCTGGCAGATAGGGGATATAGGTGGAGAAGAGTTTTTGATTGCCGATGGCGTATTTTTGCAGAATGTTGTTTCTGTCTTGTTGAGAGAATAAGGAATTGTCAATGGAGGTTTTTTTCTGGTGCTTTTTAATAATCGAGATTATGTTTTGTCGATGGCGGTGGGGAATGTCGGAGAAGTCTGTATCTAGATAGTCGATGGTTTCCATCATCAGTTTTGATGCGCCTTGATTATTGGGCGGGGGAATTACTATTTTTTTTGGATCGATCGCGCTAATGGATTGGAAGAAAGTGGCGATAAATTCAGAGTCCGATCGCTTTAATAGTTCGTAAGGGGTTATTAAACAGTTTTCTTGACCGATATAGCTAGCTACGGAATTAATTACGTCGTACCAAGAAACGTTGATTTTCTGGGCTTTAGTCAAGAAATCTAACCAGGAATATTTAGCACCGTGAGTTTTACGGAATTTGTAGCAAGATTCGAGATATGTATCCTGTCTGCGGACACACAACATGAATTTGAGGGGATATTTTTGGTTGATTTTGGCAACCAAGTTAGAAAATCGCAGAATAGAGTTGGTGTTAAAGAAGTTGCGCGATCCTGCTGCAAAAATACCAGGCATCAAACCAATGATATTGGCATCTTCGGAGATAATAATCTTCTGGTAGTTATTTTGATAGTCTGCTTTGGCTACCTCGATGATATCTTCTGGGGTGATTTGGCGATCGCGGAATTGATTTAGATGAACGGCAATGCCTTGGGATTCAAAGAATGCTTGGTTTTTGCGGAGGAACATTTTCATAAAACTAGAAGCTGTTTTATGTCCGCCACAGTGGAGGTAAATTGTCATGATTTTCTGAGATGAAGTGAAGGAGGAAAGAAAAAAAATGTTTTAAGAAACAAATTCTAAGACTAGATCTTGCGCCTTGAGTAAATCTTCTAAGGTGTTGACTTCCACTACTGCTTTGGCTGTCTGACAGACGCGGATTGTATAGCCATGTTCTAATACTCTTAGCTGTTCTAATCCTTCACACTGTTCGATGGGGGTGGAGGGGAGTCGCGTATAGGTTTCGAGGAAATCTTGACGGAAAGCGTATAAACCTAAGTGATGAAATACGGGGACTTCTATGGGGTTACGATAAAAGGGAATGGGCGATCGCGAGAAGTATAAAGCTTGTTGTTGTTGTCCGCAAACTACTTTAACTACATTAGAATCTCCATAGCCTGTATCTCGATCTAAAGGACAAGCTAGAGTAGTCATTTCTGGTAATTCTCCCTCTTGGTAGGGGGCGACTAATTCTTGCAGCATTTGGGAGGTAACAAAGGGCTGATCTCCCTGAACATTTACTACTACTGCATATTCTGGATAACGAGTTGCTACCTCCGCTACTCGATCTGTTCCCGTAGTATGCTCGGATTTCGTTAATTCTACATCTCCCCCAAAAGCCCGAACCCGATCTGCTACCGCCATACTATCGGTAGCTACTACCACCTTAGTAAAGACATGAGAGTTAACCGCAGCCTCGTATACCCATTGCACCATCGGTTTATTGCCAATTAATGCTAAAACTTTTCCAGCCAATCTTTGAGAGTCGTATCGTGCAGGAATTACAGCGAGAATTTTCATTACAATCCACTCCTTACTATATCGTGTAAACGAATTAGACCTATACTTTTGCCGTCGCGATCGATCGCGGGTAATACCGAAATTTGTGAATTCCGCTTTTCCATTAACTGCAGGGCATCATAAGCGAGAGTATCTGGGGTAACGGTAACGGGATCTTTGGTCATCATGTCTTTTGCCTGGAGGCTATATATATGATCGGCATGACTTTTCATAATCCAGCGACGTAAATCCCCATCGGTGATGATTCCCAACAACAAGTCGTCTTCATCAACCACATTTACCGCACCAAAACCCCCTTGAGTCAAAGCGCATACCACATCTGTCCATTGAGCATCGGGAAACAGTTTGGGATATTCCCCCCCGTGCATTAGATCTTTAACTCGTAAAGTTAAGCGTTTGCCCAGTCTTCCTGCAGGATGATTAAAGGCGAATGCTTCTGGCGTTAGCCCTTTCATCTGTACTAAGGTCATTGCCAAAGCATCTCCCACAGCCAAAGCGACGGTAGTACTAGTAGTGGGAGCGAGATTGAGGGGACAAGCCTCGCGATCGACTGAGGCATCTAACACTGCATCTGCTTGACGAGCAAGATTAGATTTTATATTACCCAAGATGCCAATGATTGGCACAGAGCGCAATTTTAGATGGGGAATCATAGTTAACAGTTCGTCAGTTTCCCCACTGTTACTGAGCATAATTACTACATCTTCGGCAGTAACAATGCCAAAATCACCATGTAGGGCATCGCAAGGATGCAAAAAGATGGCTAATGTACCGATGCTGGTGAGAGTAGCAGCAATTTTGCGGGCAACAATTCCTGATTTACCTACCCCAGTCATAATGACTTTGCCCTGACAACTATGTAGCAGTTGCAAACTAAGATCTGCTTGGGCGCGATCGAGCTTTTCGGAAGTGCGACTAATGGCAGCAGCTTCTAATTGAAGTAGCTCAAATATGTTATTCGATGCGGTGGTAGCTGGTGGTGGTTTAGTATACATTTTTTTCGTTGATTGCTAATAGTTAATGATTCAATAGCGGTTAATGCAATAAACATTTAGAAAAAGCTAACAATGAAAACTCTCTTCTTTCTTTCCTCTGTGTCACGGGGCATATAAATTCTTGAGGAAACCTCAAGAAACAGCCCC